>JAFYHV010000084.1 GCA_017538995.1 Lachnospiraceae bacterium
CATCGGCGTATCGTATTATCCCGAAGACGGAAAAGATTTCGAAACGCTTTACAAGAAGGCTGAAGAAGCACTCGAAAAAGCAAAGTCCCTCGGTAAGGACAGATTTGTTGAATACGGAAATTAAAGTGCGAAACAAAAGAATTAAATATGCGAAAAAGACATACCGAACGGTGAGAGCTTATCTCTTCGTTCGGTTTTTGATTTCTTACGAAACTCCGTGGGTGTACAGCCTACGTATTCCCTGAAGAGTTTGTTGAAATAGCTCGCTGAATTAAAGCCGACGATACCTGCGAGATAGGAAATGGATTCGTCGTTTCTCTGGCTTTTAATCATAATGTCACAGGCCTGGAGAATTCTGAATCGTGTCAGATATTCAAAAGGAGTAAGACCTATGGTACGTTTAAAGAGTCTGCAGCATTCACTCTTTGAAATATGAATGCTGTCGGCAATATCCTCAAGAGCAATATTGTCGGAATAGTTTTTCTGTATGAACATAATCGCATCTTTCATGCGTTCTTCATCAAGACTTGTTTTGGAAATGTTTTCGACATTCTTTCTGGCTAATTCTTTGTGAGGCATATCTTTTACGAGCAGAAACCAGAACTGGTAGAGTGCGGACTTGGTCAAAAGTTCGTAACCATATTCCCTGCTTAAGTTGTAATCGATGATATCTTCAATGTACGAAAACAAAGCCTTGCCAACTCTGTCGGAAGGATTGATGAATTTGGCCTTGGCGGGCATCTTCGAAAAAGGAGTTAAGTAAGATGTGCTCATTGATGATCCGTTATCCGAGAAAAGAATGCTTTGCGAAAAAATAATTGAAATGATTGTACATTCACCGTTCTCGGATTTGATCGAATGGAAGACGTCGCTCTTAATGATGATGGCGTTTCCTGCGGGAACTTTTATGATGTCATCACCTATGGTGTATACGGCGTTTCCTTCCCTTACAACGTCGATTTCGATTTCCTCGTGCCAGTGCCACGGAACGTTATTAAGAAAGTATTCGTCAGGCTTGACAAAATAAACCGCGAGAGGATAGTCGCTGTTTATGTGCTCGTATATTTCTTTGTAATTGTCGTAAGCCTGAAGCTTTGATGTTTCGTCCATGCTGTAATAATACCACAAAATAAGCAATAATGCTTGACTTTTATATTTTTTGTGTTAACATAAATGTTGCATAAGGAAAATTACTGAAGTGGGTCGTCAAACACCCACTTTCTTTTATGTCAAATATAAAAGAGGTTTTATATGGCAAAACACGAAGAATACGAAAACAAAACGAAGGAACTTATCGCAGATATCCTAAAAGATGCGGGCGTTGAACTTTATGACGTGGATTTTGAAAAAGAGGGCAACGACTGGTACTTAAGAGTTTACATCGACAAAGAAGGCGGTGTGACAATCGACGACTGCGAAAAAGTTTCAAGAGCGTTTAACGAGATACTTGATAAAGAAGATTATATCGAGGAAACATATATTTTCGAAGTATCGTCTCCAGGCCTTGGAAGAAAGCTTAAAAAAGACATCCACTTTGAAAAGGCAATCGGTGAATCGGTGGATATCAAAACTTTCAAGCCGATAGACAAGCAGAAAGAATTCACCGGAATTTTAAAAGCATTTGATCAGAATACGGTTACGATTACCGTTGAAGATAAAGAAACAGTATTTAACAGAAAAGATATTGCGATAATAAAATTGTCACTTGATTTTTAGATAGGAGGAATAATCTAATGGCAAAGGAAAATAAGGTTAAGGACAGCGAAGAACTCTTAAGAGCAATCAACGAACTTGAAAAAGAAAAAGAAATCAGCAAGGAAACGTTGTTTGAGGCAATTGAGAACTCTCTTAAGAAAGCAGCCAAAGAACATTTCGGCAACGACGAAAACTGCGTGGTTGAAATGGACAGAGAGACCGGTGAATATCATCTTTATCAGGAAAAGACTGTAGTCGAGAACGCTGAAGATGTTACAGACCCCGTTACAGAGGTTTCACTTGAGGACGCAAAGAAGGTTGCAAAGAAAGCTGCAGTAGGTGATGTAGTAAGATTTGAACTTCAGTCAAAGGAATTCGGACGTATCGCAACACAGCATGCAAAGAGCGTTATCTTACAGAAGATTCGTGAAGAAGAAAGAAACGTTGTATTTGACCAGTATTATTCCAAGCAGAACAATATAGTTGTCGGTGTAGTTCAGAGATACATCGGCAAGAGCATTTCTATTAACCTTGGCAAGGCTGATGCCATCTTAAACGAAAACGAGCAGGTTAAGGGTGAGCATTTCCATCCTACAGACAGAATCAAAGTTTATATAACAGAAGTTAAGAATACACCCAAGGGACCCAAGATTCTTGTTTCCCGTACACATCCCGGATTTGTTAAGAGACTCTTCGAATCAGAAGTAACAGAAATCAAAGACGGCATCGTGGAAATCAAGGGTATTGCAAGAGAACCGGGCAGCCGTACAAAGATGTCCGTATGGTCAAAGGATGAAAACATCGATCCCGTAGGCGCATGCGTTGGTTTAAACGGTACAAGAGTTAATGCAATCGTTGACGAACTCGGTGGCGAAAAGATTGATATCATCAACTGGAGTCCCGATGCAAACGAACTTATCCAGAATGCACTTTCTCCCGCACAGGTTATCGCTGTTGCTGTAAATGAGGACGATCCCAAGAGCAAGGAAGCAATGGTAATCGTTCCCGATACACAGCTTTCACTTGCAATCGGTAAGGAAGGTCAGAACGCACGTCTTGCTGCAAAGCTTACAGGATTTAAGATTGATATCAAGTCTGAATCACAGGCAAGAGAAGCATTCGGTTTCTCTACTGATGCTGAAGAGTTTGAGTATGATGAAGAATACGAGAACGAAGGATACGCACCTGAGTATACAGACGAAGAGTACTATGAAGCTGAAGGTGTAGCTGAGGATATCGAAAATAATGATGCAGAATAAAAGAGTTCCTAAAAGAACATGTGTGGCCTGCAGGGAAAGCGGTGACAAAAGAGAACTTTTACGAATTGTCAGAACTCCCGAAGGTGAAGTGAAAATCGACCCGACAGGTAAGTTAAACGGCCGAGGCGCATATGTTTGCAAAAACAGGGAATGTTTTGAAAAATTACAGAAAACCCATGCACTCGATAAGGCATTTAAAATGTCCGTAGGAAATGAGTTTTTTGAAGAAGCTTTTAAGGAGTTGTTCGGTGAACAATGATAAAGTGCTCTCTTTACTGGGCCTGGCTAAAAAAGCGGGCAAGTTAAAGGGCGGCGAATACTGCGTTGAAACAGAATTAAAAAAAGGCAGAGCGAAGCTTGTTATCGTAGCTAATGATGCATCGGATAATACAAAGAAAAGTTATACCGATATGTGTTCATTTAAGAAGGTTCCGATTATCTTTTATGGTGACAAAGATACACTCGGAAAATGCATAGGCTGCGAAGAAAGAGCGGCAGTTGTATTACTGGATGAAGGCTTTGCAAACGCAGTGAATAAAGAAATCTCGACTAGAGAAAAGAAGAATTAGTTTCAATCGGATTCGGAGGTGGTTGAATGAAGATAAGTGAATTAAGCAAAGAATTGGGAGCGACCAGCAAGGATATTATTGCGCTTGCAAATGATTTAGGAATTGAATGCAAAGCCGCTACCAAGAATTTGTCTGACGAAGAGATGCAGACCGTAAAGAATGCATTTCTTAAAAAGTCCGGTTCAAAAGAAGAAAAACCGGCAAAGGCTGAAAAGAAAGAGAGCGCAAAGCCCGCTAAAGCTGAACCTGCAAAGGAAGAAGCAAAAGCTGAAGCTAAGCCCGCTCCCAAGGCAGAGAAGAAGGCAGAGCCTGTAAGCGCGCCCGCACCCGCTCAGAAGCCTGAAGCAAAGAAGCCTAAATTTAACTTTAAGATTAACCCTCAGTTTATGAGCAATCCTCAGGCACAGGGCCAGAAGAGACCTAACCAGAACCAGGGTCAGCCTCAGAGAGCTCCTCAGAGACCTGTAAATAACGGACCTACCAGGCTCATTAAACCCAGCACACCTCCTTCGGGTACACCGAGCGTTAATATAGTTCCGAACCACCCCGCTAATAAGCCCTCCAAACCGAGCGAGACAGTTAAGGAAACAAAAGTAACTGAAACAGTTGCTGAAAATACAAACGTTAAGACAGAAGCAGCACCCGTTAAAACTGCTCCTGTTAATACACAGCCCGCAGAGGCAAAGAGACCTCAGGAGGCACCTTCCGCTGATAACAGAAATCAGAGAAATCAGCAGAGAGAAGTAAGAAAGGATGACGGTTTTAAGAGACCTGAAAAGCCTGCTTTCAACAAACCCGCAGGTAAAGACGGTGCTCCCGCACCCAGATTCCAGAAGAATCCCAAGTTTGATCAGAGCGCAGCTCCTGCACCCGCTAACGACGGAAAGAGAAAAGACGACAAGAGAAGAAGTTCTCAGGAAAAAGACAAAAAGAAAAACAATTACGATGACAGATATGAAGACGGAATGGGCCAGAAGGGCAAGACCTTAAAGCCCGGTGCTTTCATCAAGCCCGAAAAGAAGGTAGAGAAAGTAGAAGACGATATCAAAGTACTTGTACTTCCCGAAGTTCTTACCATCAGAGATTTAGCTGACAAGATGAAACTTCAGCCTTCGACAATCGTAAAGAAACTGTTCCTTGCAGGTGAAATCGTAACTGTTAATACAGAGATTTCATTTGAAAAAGCAGAAGAAATCGCAATGGAATATGATATTCTCTGCGAAAAGGAAGAAAAGGTAGACGTTATCGAAGAGCTTCTTAAAGAAGAAGACGAGAACGAAGACAAGCTCGTTGAGAGACCTCCTGTTATCTGTGTAATGGGTCACGTCGATCACGGTAAAACTTCACTTCTTGACGCTATCAGAAATACACATGTTATCGACAAGGAAGCAGGCGGTATCACACAGCATATCGGTGCTTACCAGGTTAAGATTAACGATAAGAAC
>JAFYHV010000010.1 GCA_017538995.1 Lachnospiraceae bacterium
ACATCAGGTAAAAGACACCATGATTATCGGCGGCGGCACGATGACATATTATCTCGCCGAGATTCTTTTAAAGATGGGTATCAAGGTAAAAATCGTCGAAGTAAACAGAGAAAAATGCGAGACCTTAAGCGAGAACCTTCCCAGAGCCACCATCATCAACGGTGATGCAACCAACCAGGAAATCTTAATTGAGGAAGGCATTAACGGCTGTGATTCGTTCGTATCATTAACCGGTATCGACGAAACCAACATCATCCTTTCGCTTTTTGCGAAGACCAGGACCCAGGGTAAAATTGTTACCAAAATCGACAGAATTTCTTTCGATGACATTATAAATACATTCAATGTGGGAAGTCTGATTTATCCCGATAAGATTGCTGCGGACTACATAGTTTCCTATGTCAGAGCAATGCAGAACTCCATCGGAAGCAACGTGGAGACTCTTATCAAATTAAACGGCGGCAGAGTGGAAGCACTTGAATTTAAGATCCTAAAAGGATCGCCCGTTATCGGAATTCCCCTTATGCAGTTGAATTTAAAGAGAGATATCCTTATCGGCTGTATTAACAGAAGAGGAACGATTATCATTCCTAAAGGCCAGAATACCATCGAAGAGGGCGACACCGTTATCGTTGTCACCACCAAGAGCGGTTTAAGCGATATCAAAGACATTCTTGAATAATCATTCATAAATGAGGAGAGTCCGGAATTAATTCCGGAAGCAGAGTTATGAATATATCTATAATCCTGTATACGCTCGGAAGAGTGCTGGCCATCGAATCGGCATTTATGGTTCTTCCGGGAATAGTGGCACTTATCTACCAGGAAAATAACTGGTGGACTTATTTTGTTGTCGCTTTAGTCGGAATGCTCGCAGGACTTCTCGTTTCCTTAAGAAAACCCAAGAACACACAGTTTTTTGCCAAAGAAGGCTTTGCAAGCGTAGGTCTTGCATGGCTTTTAATCAGTTTAACCGGAGCACTGCCTCCTTTTATTTCAAGAGAAATACCCAATTACATAGATGCAGTATTTGAAATGAGTTCGGGCTTTACCACAACAGGTGCGACAATCCTTACGGATGTTGAAGCAATGAGCCATGCAACTCTTTTCTGGAGAAGCTTTTCACACTGGATCGGCGGTATGGGTATCTTCGTATTCCTGCTTGCCGTAATGCCCATGGTCGGCGGCGTAAATATGCATCTTCTTCGTGCGGAAAGCCCGGGACCCGTAGTAGGAAAACTAGTTCCTAAAATGAAGGACTCTTCGCAGATACTTTATATTATTTACATTTTCCTTACAGTCGTTCAGATATTATCACTCTGGATTATGGGAATGAGCTTCTTTGAAGCAGTCTGCACTGCATGTGCAACGGCCGGTACCGGAGGTTTCGGTATTTACAATTCGAGCATCGCCAATTTCAGCACGCTCATAAAATGGGACGTTACTATTTTTATGATTCTTTATGGAATCAACTTTAACGTATACTTCCTAATCCTTGCACGTAAGTTCAAGAGCATCTTTAAGATCGAGGAAGTAAGAACATACTTAATCGTTATTGTCGTATCGGTTTTAATCATTACCCTGAATATTTTTAAGACCTACGATACATTCGGAGGCGCGCTTACGGATGCGGCATTCCAGGTAGCGTCGATTATTACGACGACCGGTTTCGCAACCTGCGATTTCAACCTCTGGCCTTCGCTTTCGAAAACAATTTTAATTCTTCTCATGGTAACCGGTGCCTGCGCAGGTTCAACAGGCGGCGGACTTAAGTTTTCGAGAGTGCTTATTTTAATCAAAGCCGTAAGACAGGAAATCAATTCATTCATTCATCCGAGAAGCGTAAAAGCTGTAGGTATGGATGACAGAACGGTAGATAAAGCGGTTGTTAAGAGTGTCTGCGTTTATGCAGTTCTTTTCGCACTTATTTATTTTGGATCGGTATTTATCGTTTCAATCGACAAATACGACATGGTGACAAACTTCACAGCCGTACTCGCGACAATGAACAATGTCGGACCCGGATTTGAAGTGGTTGGTGCTACGGGCAACTACGCAGGATTTAATTATCTTTCAAAGATAGTATTCATTTTTGACATGCTTGCGGGAAGACTTGAGCTCTATCCGATTCTTCTCCTCTTTGTTCCAATGATGTGGAAAAAGCACTAATATTTACAGGCAAAAAACTGTATGGGTAAGTTATTTGATTTAATCAACAAAGACACAAAACACAAAAACGAAAGCAAGCGCATGACTGTCATCATAAGACAGATGGTGCTTATCTTTATGTGTGTTTCCGTCTTTAATCTTATCTTGGACGCCTTTTTCATAAAATCGCTTCACGGCAGCATTCTCTGGGCTGTGATGCTTGTTGTTGACGGCATAACATTTTATGTTTCATACAAAGCGCCAAAGCTTATTCTGCTGACTATTTTTGTTTTCCAGAAAGCTCTCTGGATTACGGCAGCAGTTGTTTTATTCGGCTGGGAAGGCGGCTTCCAGTTTTTCCTGATTCTTTTGGTAATTATGTATTCGTTTGGCGAAGCGGGATACAACAGGAAAAAAGTACTGCTTGATTTCTGCCTTTTCGCAATGTTCATTGTTTTCCTTATCTTTTTCAAAGGAAACCCCGGAAAAATATCCATTGAACATGTTGATAAGAGCATTCAGGTGGTAAATGCCCTTGCTTTTGTGATAATGGTTTCAATCATTTCTTTCTCGTTTTCCAAAGAGAGCCAGCATATGGAAGACAAGCTGATTTCATATAACAATCAGTTAAGAAAGCAGGCTTCGGTTGATGCGCTTACAGGACTTTATAACAGACGAAGCACTATGGAAATAGTCAACGACATAGTTTTGCAGAGACGAGTAATGAGCATCTGCATAGGAGACATAGATTTCTTTAAGAAAATCAACGACTCCTACGGACATGACTTCGGCGATACGGTTTTAGTGGCAATTTCCGAAGCTCTTAAAAAAGAGACCGAAGAGTACGGATTCGTGGCCAGATGGGGTGGCGAAGAGTTTCTCATTGTTTTCGCAGACTTAAACGGCGACGACGCATACATTAAACTCTCGCACATAAGAGACACCGTAAAAGACTTAAAACTTTTCCACGGCAAAGAAGAAGTCAGAGTTAAAATGACTTACGGCCTCACAGAGTACGATTACTCGAAATCATTTGAAGACAACATAAAAGAAGCCGACGAGAAACTGTATCTCGGAAAACAGAACGGCAGAGACATGATAGTATATTAAATTTCACATAAACGGAGGTTAACTATGGGAGCAAAAGAATTAATTGAAGCAGGGAAAGCTTATCTTGGAATCGAATTCGGTTCAACAAGAATTAAGGCTGTAGCATGTGATGAAGCAGGCGAAGTACTCGCTATCGGCGGATTCGGCTGGGAAAACAGCTTAAAAGACGGTATCTGGACCTATTCGGAAGAAGAAATTTTCGCAGGATTAAAGGCCTGCTATTCAGATCTCGTAAAAGACATAAAAGAAAAATACGGCATCGCAGTTACATCATTTGCTGGCATCGGTATCTCCGCAATGATGCACGGATATCTTGCATTTGATTCATCCGACAAACTTCTTGTTCCTTTCAGAACATGGAGAAACACAATTACCGGCGAAGCTGCAGAAATCCTTACAAAAGAATTTAATTACAACATTCCTCAGAGATGGAGCATTTCACATCTATATCAGGCCATGTTAAACAAAGAAGATCACGTAAAAGACATAGATTTCTTCACAACACTTGCAGGTTTTGTTCACTGGAAATTAACCGGCAAGAAAGTACTCGGTGTGGGCGATGCATCAGGTATGTTCCCCATCGATATGAGCACAGGCAATTATGATGAAAAGATGATTGCAAAGTTTGATGCTCTTGCAAAAGAAACCGCACTTGCAAAAGGTCTTAAGGACTTACTTCCCGAAGTATTAACCGCAGGCGAAAACGCAGGATGCTTAACAGAAGAAGGTGCAAAGCTTCTCGATGAGAGCGGAAACCTTAAGGCAGGCATTCCTCTCTGTCCTCCCGAAGGCGATGCAGGAACAGGTATGGTTGCAACCAACTCCGTAAAGGTTAGAACCGGTAACATTTCCGCAGGTACCAGCGTATTTGCAATGGTTGTTCTCGAAAAAGATTTATCCAAGGTTTATCCCGAAATCGACCTTGTTACCACACCCGACGGCGCACTTGTCGGAATGGTTCACTGCAACAACTGTACATCCGAAATCAACAACTGGGTTAAGATTTTCAAAGAGTTCCAGGAACTCTTCGGAATGACCGTAGATATGAACGAACTTTTCACAAAGCTTTATTCAGTATCGCTTGACGGTGATAAGGATTGCGGCGGAGTTCTTTTATACAACTACCTTTCAGGCGAACCTGTTACAGGTTTCGAAAAAGGTGCTCTCGTTCTTGCAAGAACAGCAGAAGACAACTTCTCTCTTGCAAACCTTATGAGATCAAATCTTTACTCAGCTATGGCTACACTTAAAGTCGGCCTTGACTTAATGCTCAAGGAAGAAGGCGTAAAGGTAGACGAAATGTGGGGTCACGGCGGATACTTCAAGACCAAAGGTGTCGGCACAAAGATTGCGGCAGCAGCCATCAATGCACCCGTATCCGTAATGGAAACAGCATCAGAAGGCGGCGCATGGGGTATCGCACTCCTTGCTGCATACATGGATAAAAAGAACGGCAAATCATTAAGCGAATTCTTATCAGACGTTATCTTCAAAAATGCAAAATGCGAAAAATGCATGCCTGACGCAGGCGATGTTGCAGGCTTTGACGCATACATCGAAAAATACAAAGC
>JAFYHV010000011.1 GCA_017538995.1 Lachnospiraceae bacterium
CTTGTGATTGAATTTATCCACGTTAAAAAGATCGAGTATAGAGCCTGCACAGCCTGCTTTGTCGTTCTTGCAGCCTATTACCACCAGGGGAATTCTCGCCTGTACAATAGCACCCGCACACATCTGACAGGGTTCAAGCGTAACATACAAAACGCAGTCCTCAAGCCGCCAGTCGCCTGTTTTCTTGCAGGCTTTATTTATGGCTGTTAGCTCGGCATGGGACAAAGTGTTCTTGTCTTTTTTACGCTTGTTGTAGCCGCGCGCAATAATCTCACCATCCTTCACAATAACGCATCCGATGGGAACTTCGCCTATCGATGCAGCTTTTTTAGCCTGAAGCATGGCCTTCTTCATGAACTTTTCGTGGTCGTAATCAAATCTCATTAATCGCAAAACGACAAGGACTGCACTGCAGCCCCTGTCTCCTACTGTACTAAATCTTTTCTGAACACAAGAATAATCTTGGTACCTTTAGGTTCGGGAAAAATCTTGTGGATTTCATATCCCTTACGTGCATATCTGTTAAGCGTTTCTTCGAAGGATTCAAATTCTTCTTCACCTAAACGGCCTTTTCTCGGTCTGTCTTTTTCAAGCTTGATTGAATCAACGCATTCAACCTTGTAATCATAAAGATTGTCTGCGAGTCTTTTAAGATTGGTATGAATCTCAGAAGTCGTGTTGACGAGACATACTTCAAGAGCATCTCTTAACTCTGCAACAGATGCTTTTTCGAAAATATCCATCTCGACAACTTTGTTTTTCTTAACAATCAGGGTGTCATAACCTTCGGATAACTCAAGAATTTTCTTCTTGGTGATATCCACGTTTTCGGCTATTCTTCTGTATCCCTTTTCGTCAAGATACGCAAGCGCAACCGCATTGAGGTTATCCTCGTTTTTGTCTAACCCCGTGTCAATCAGTTCTTCCGTCTCATCAATGTAAGACGACTGGATGTGAGTATTCTTTCTGATCTCATCCAGCATAAGTTTTTTTAAGTCTGCCATTTCCCGTTCCCCTTTTATATAATTTTTTATTTTTCTGTGCTATAATGTCTCCGGAGGTTTTTTATGAAAATTCACGGATTAAGCAAAACTACACTTCTTGATTTCCCGGGCCATCTTGCATGTACCGTATTTACCGGTCACTGCAATTTCAGATGTCCTTTCTGTCACAACGGAGAGCTGGTTCTATTTCCCGATTCCGAACCCGGAATCCCCGAAGAAGATTTCTTTGCTTTTCTTGAAACTCGTAAAAACCGTCTCGAAGGTGTCGCAATTACCGGCGGTGAGCCTACCGTAAACGCGGATCTCGTTGATTTTATTAAGAAAATCAAGGAGCGCGATTTACTCGTAAAACTTGATTCAAACGGCACCAGACCGGATATTCTTAAAACTCTTATCGACAATTCCCTTGTTGACTACATCGCCATGGATATCAAGTCTTCCAAAGAAGGCTATCCTTTAGCATGCGGTCTTAAATCAATGGATCTTTCCGTAATCGAGGAATCCGTAAATCTTCTGATGAATTCGGGTATCGATTACGAATTCAGAACCACCGTCTCAAGAGAACTTCATTCCGAAAAAGAATTTCGCGCTATCGCTGAATGGATAAAAGGCTGTTCTGCTTATTATCTTCAGTCTTATCGTCCTTCCGAAACACTGCTTGCGCATATGATGGATGACGATTTTAAGGCTTCGTTCCCTACAGTTTTTACGCCTTACACTAACGAAGAACTTAAGAGCATTCGCGATATGCTTATTTCTCTCGGAGTAAATACGTCTCTCAGAGGTATCGCTTAAATCTTTTGATTTTCCTCTACAAACTTAACGTAATTAACGACCATCAGAGCAATTCTGAAGGTTAATGCGTCGTTAAATTCCCTTACATCAAGTCCCGTGGACTGTTTTAATTTTTCTATTCTGTATCCTAAAGTATTTCTGTGGATATATAACTTTCTTGCGGTTTCCGATACATTGAAGTTGTTATCAAGGAACGCATTTACCGTACTGATAACTTCCTCATCAACCTCTTCAGGCAGTTCGTCGCCGAATACTTCATCCACAAATATCTTGCAGAGATTAACCGGAAGCTGATAAATGAGTCTTCCTATGCCGAGTGAATTGTAAGCCATGATGGTCTTTTCGGAATAGAAGATTGCTCCGACATCGAGTGCCATTTTTGCTTCTTTGTATGACTGTGATAAAAGACGTAAATCTTCAACCACTGCTCCGTAAGCCACTCTGGTCTTTATCATGACCTCGGTATTTAAAATCTCTTCCACGCACTTCGCCATATCTTCGATATTGTCGAGGTCTTCATCCTCACCGAGTGTGTGGATAAGAATGATGTTTTTATCATCCACGCTGACCGTAAAATCGCCTTCCTCGGCAAATGCACTCTTTAAAGCCTGCATTGCTTCGGGTGATTTTTCTCTGGAAACTTCAACCACATATACGATTCTTTTAGCATTGTGCGAGATACCGAGTTTCCTTGCGCGGTTGTAAATATCAACTGATAAAAGATTGTCCAATAAAAGATTCTGGAAATAAATCGTGGTGTCAAACTGTTCTCTGTAAGCAACCAGAAGATGTGTCAGTTCGTTGGTACAGATTTTTCCGTAAACATAGGTGTCCGCTGGATTGCCCTTTGCGGCGAGTACGAAAACCGGTTCTTCCTCGTCCTTAATCTTGAACAAAGTTACATCACCGATTATCTGGCTGTCTGCCTTTGATGAGAAAAACTCAACCATAGCCTCGGTGTTGGGAATCTCTTTGCTGGTCGCTGCCATTAAAAGACCCTGTCCGTCAACTACGAAAAAATCGGTCTTGGAAACTTCTTTTAATTCATCAATACTGGTTTTGATAACCTGTTTTGTAATCATTCTTACTCCTAAATACTACTTGAAGAACGGGAACCAGCTCTTCTTGTTGTCCTCGGGTTTGCCTAAAACTTCCTCGGCAACTTCCCATGCGGATTTCTTGGGTTGCTTTTCTTCCGGCTCTGCCTTTGCGGCTTTTTCTTTATTCTCGGAAGCTTTTTCTTTCTTTGCGTCAGGCTCTGCTTTTACAGCATCCTTGGCTGCAGCCTTATCCTTTGAATCATCGGATTTCTTTTCGGCTTTGTCTTTGGCAGCATCCTTGGCATCTTTCTTGTCGGAATCGGCTTTGCCTTCTGCTTTAGCGCTGTCCTTGGCATCAGCTTTGCCCTCAGATTTTGCTTCTGCTTTGGCATTATCCTGCTTGGCATCTGCCTTGCCTTCGGATTTTGCTTCAGCCTTGCTCTCTGACTTGGAGGCTTCTGCTTTAGCATTGTCGCCTTTTGCTCCGTCAGCTTTTGAACTGTCGGATTTGGCTTCAGCTTTTACGCCATCTTTAGCGCTGTCAGATTTGCTATCGGCTTTTGCTCCGTCTTTTGCACTGTCTGCCTTAGCAGCATCCTTTGCAGCCTCAGCTTTAGCACCTTCTTTAGATCCTTCCGCTTTGCCGTTATCCTTCTTTACGCCTTCAGCTTTTGCATCTTCAGCCTTTTCAGCGCTCTTCTTTTCAGGCTTTTCTTCTTTTACGGGCTCAGCTGCATCGGCTTTCTTAGCCTTGCTTTCAGCTTTATCTTCAACTTTACCCTTAGCAGTATCGGCTTCTTTAACAGTCTCCGGATATACCTTGTCAACCATGTTTTCATCGCTGACAGGTGTTCTCTTTAAGCCGTTCTCGGTAAAGATTGCTTTGAATACGCACGCAGATTCTGCAGGAAGTTTAACTTTAATCTTTCCGTCTTCCGCTTTGATGGTTACCGTGTTAAACGAAAATCCGTTTTGGTCGGTGAAGGCAATTCTCTGCATTGAAGCATTTTTCGGAACGCCGATTCGCCATGTCTGAACTTCTTTTTCGATTTCGTGGTCATTGTTGTTAACGACAACGACTATCTGCTCTTCTTTGTCGAATCTTCCGTAAGCAACATAGTTATAGTCTTCGCCGAGGTTCATGAGCGAACCTGTTAAAAGAACCGTGTTGAGCTTATGGACTCTTATCATCTGCTTGTGGAACTCGATGAGCTCTCTGTCTTCGTGTCCCCACGGATATGTTCTTCTGTTGTCGGGATCGGTGAATCCGCAGACTCCTGCTTCGTCTCCGTAGTAAATCGTCGGAGCACCGGGCCAAGTCATCTGCATCACAACGGCTTCTCTGAATACTGCTTTGTTGACACCTTCTTCAGCTGCTTTCGAGCCGAGCGTGTGAAGTCTTCCGACCTTTTTATTTGTTCTGGTTAAAAATCTTGAATGGTCGTGGTTACTAAGTTCATTCATGGAAACCTGGAGAGATGAGTTCGTAAAATTGGTGCCGTGATGTGTCATTGCACCCCAGAAACTCTCAGCATTTCCGAGCAAATCTTCTCTGTAGTCGTCGGAATGTTTCTGCATACCGGTTAAGAACCAGGTAACGGGCTCCATAAATGCATCATAGTTCATGACGCTGTCCCATTCGTCGCCCTGCAGCCATTCTCTCGAATATCCGTAATGCTCTGCGATAATAACGGCATTGGGATTTGCAAGCTTAACCGATTTTCTGAACTCTTTCCAGAATCTGTGGTTAAACTCGGGCGAGTGTCCTAAGTCTGCTGCCACGTCCAGTCTCCATCCGTCAGCATTGTACGGAGCGGAAACCCATTTACGGCCGACCTTCATGATATAATCGGTCAGTTCTCTGCTGCCTTCATAATTTAACTTAGGCAGTGTATCGTGTCCCCACCATCCGTCATAGCTCGGATTGTAAGGCCAGCAGTCGTCTTTGTGGAATCTGAAATAATCCTTGTAAGGGCTCTTTTCGGAAATAAATGCGCCCTTTTCATAGCCTTCCTGCTCTTCGTAGATTCTTTCTCTGTCGAGCCATTTGTTGAATGAACCGCAGTGATTGAATACACCGTCAAGAATGACTTTCATACCTCTCTTATGCGCTTCTTTTACGACCTTTGCAAAAAGCTCGTTGCTCGCTTCGAGGTTCTTTTTATTTGTAACACGGTTGATATATCTGGTTGCGAAACGGTTTTCTTTCTGACCGTCTTTTAAGAGCTCACCTTCGTCATCCACGATTTTGCCGATATGGGGATCGATATAATCGTAGTCCTGAATGTCGTACTTGTGGTTTGAGGGTGATACGAAAAGAGGATTGAAGTAAATAACGTCGATACCGAGATCCTCGAGATAGTCCATTTTGTCGAGTACGCCCTGTAAGTCACCACCATAAAATTCACGAACGCCCATCTGCGCGGGATATTTATCCCAGTCTGTAACCTGCTCGCTATAGCCGTCGAGATATGTATACTCGTTGGTAAGAACGTCGTTTGATTTGTCGCCGTTATAAAATCTGTCCACGTAAATCTGGTACATAACGGCGCCTTTAGCCCATGTGGGTGTTCTGAAGCCGGCGATAAGACGGAAATTGTAGTATTCCTGGATGTCCTTTGAGATACCGCGGGAATTGTAATAACACATAACCTTTCCGGCTATAATCTGAAAGCAGTATCCGATGATTCTTTCATCCATGGTAATGACGCATGAATAGTAATCAAAAAGCGCATCAACCTCGGTTTTATTCATTTCAACCGACTTGCTGCCTGAAATAAGAAATACTGCATCAACATTATTTTTCGCAGTCCTGAATCTGACTGTAACTTTTTCTTTAAAGCGGGGCTCCGCAGGAGTGACATAGTCCTGCGTAGTATCCGAGAACAGAGCCTGTTTGTTAAGCACAGGTCTCATATTGAGAATGTATTGAAATCTATCCTGAATTTTGTTTCTGTCGTCTATGTTCATACTGCACCCCATAGCAAATACATACATAGATTATTTTACCGCTTTTGTGCCTTTTTTTCAATAAAAAAAGGTGCTCTGGGCACCCAAAAAATGAAATAAAAAAGGCAGCCGAAACTGCCTTTTTATCCTTAACTTTTTTCAAGTTGAATTTGCTTTAAATTACAGACGTTCTTTCTTCTCGATATCGAGGAAATACTTGTATGTATCAACGGTAAGTTCGCCGCAAGCTTCTTCGTCACACGCGATGATAGCACCATTGTGCATCTGAAGTGCTGAGCAGGTCCATTTCTGGCTTACGCTGCCTTCAACTGTTGCTGCAAGTGCTCTTGCTTTGTTGTGACCAGAGATAAGTACGAGAACTTCTTTTGAATCGGTAACGGTTCCGATACCAACTGAAAGTGCCTGTGCGGGTACTTTTTCGGGATCGTTTCCGAAGAATCTGGAGTTAACGATACGTGTATCTGTTGTAAGATCTCTTACACCGGTACGTGATGCGAGTGATGTGTAGGGCTCGTTAAATGCAAGATGTCCGTCTACACCGATTCCACCCATGAAAAGATCGATTCCGCCGTATGATGCGATCTTCTTTTCATAATTTGCGCACTCTTCTTCGGGATTGTCTGTCATACCGTTAAGAATGTTGATGTTTTCAGGCTTCATGTCAACAAGGTGATTGAAAAGATTGTCGTGCATGAAATACCAGTAGCTCTGGTCATGATCCTTGGGAAGGCCGAGATACTCGTCCATATTGAATGTAACAACATTGGCAAAAGATACTTCGCCTGCCTTGTTCATTCTTACAAGTTCTTTGTAAACACCGATGGGTGAAGAACCTGTGGGAAGGCCGAGAACAAAAGGTCTGTCTTCCTTGTGTGCATTGATTTTGGCTTTGATATACTCTGCAGCCCACTTGCACATCTTATCATAATTATCCTGAATTACTACTCTCATATAAAAATCTCCTTATCTGCTGAATATTTGGAATTTATTACAGTGATAAGAGAACCTCTGTTACGGTGTTAATTCCGCTTTTTCTTTTCTCTCTGACGACGCACTAATTCATGTAAATGAATACGCCGTGACAGCATCCGCCGAGTCTTTCGATAACTGCCAACCCTCGTCACCCTTTCGGGCCTGGCGCTAACATCCTGTCTGGTACCTCTGCCCAAACTTTAGGAAGTTTTACTATCATAAAAGATTAAATAATCCTACTCGATTTTTTCATAAAACAGGTCAAAAATCAAGTCTTTTAACGATTCTTCATCGACATAGAATTCCTCATAACCCTCTTCGTTCTCCACAGTTTCGCCGGAAAGCGTATAGATGTTTTCCGTATCAAACTCATAGTTTACGCAGGTGGTTGCAAGGTATGAAATTCTTGATGAATCCAGATTTGTTACCGTATATTCGCTTAATACATCCAGAAGTTTTATGGGGAATGTGGCATCTTCTTTGGTCTTCTCCAGAATCTTTGCAAACATGGCGCTGATATACTGCTTCTGTCTGGCCATTCTGGATTCAACGGAATTGAAACTCTTAACATCCCTGTACTGGACATATATTCTTGCATCATCGCCCTTAAGCGTAATTGTTTTTCCCTGGCTGTTTTTAAGTTCATTCGAACCTTTCGGAATGTTTTCCAAAACTTCGACTTCAACTCCGCCCATAAAATCATTAAGTTCGGCTACGCCGTTAAGCTCGAGCGAATAATAACCGTTTATCTGCAGGAAATTGAAAAGCTGGGAAACCGCTTCGACCTGTCTTTCGCAGCTGTCTTCATGACCGGTTCCGTAGCCGTGTGCAAGGCAGATCTGTTTAACCTCAGTGTCGATGAGCTCTCCGTCTTTGTTGTAAACTTCCATTTCCGCCATGGAGTTTCTGTTTACGTTTATCAGGTTGACCTTTTTTGTTTTATGATTGACAACCATCAAAATCAGGGCATCCGCCTGTCCGCCCTTCTGATAATCCGTCACTTCATCCTCATCCACAAGGTCATCCCTGTGGTCGATTCCCATAAAAAGAAATGTCATTACGTCGGGATTGAAAACGTATTTTCCACCCTTGTAATTAATCGATCCGTCATCCTCTATGTCTTCCTCGGGAATAATTTCATTAATCTTTATTTCTCTTTTGTTTTCAGCGTAAAGCTCTTTCTTTCCGTGCCCTCTGAAAACGAAAAAAGAAATAATTAAGCCGCCCGCTATTACGGCAAGTAACAGCAGAACGGCAATTACGATTCTTTTTATATTCGGTTTTCTTTTCTTTTTATCTGCACTCATCCAGTAAAACTCCCTGAACCAGATATCTGTTTGAAGGAACGTTTTTTATGCAAGTCGATAAAGTAAGCATTTTTGTTTCGGGAGTAAATTCGCATTCCCTCGTATTGTCTCTGGGTCCGTCAAAAGCGATAACGCCGTTTAAATAATCAACCCAGGTCTCGTCATCCCAGATATGTGTTGCAAGAATATGAAGGTTGCTGCCTTCGTAAGCCGCAACAATTTTATATACCAGGATATCGTCCGGCATATAAATGAACATGTACTGAACTTCCTCAAAAACAGCCGGATCCTCGAGTCTGTGAAGTGACGAAAATCTCTTGTCGTCTCTCATGTTGTGACCGTAAACAACGGTCATTCTGTCCATAAAATCAGTATTGTTGTAAGTCGGTTCGGTATAAATACCGCCGGGATAACCTGCCGTTCCGTCAAGATTGTGGTTAAGATAATACGCATCATCGTCAGGGTGCTGTACTATCGGATCGTCCACGTCAAGATTGGGAATGTAAATCCACGCATAAATATCTTTGTTGACGGTTTCTTTTAGTTCGTCAAAGTCAAGAGTTTTGTCAGGCACTATGATTCCATAGGTCTGAAGGTATCTTTCCTTTTTTTCTTCCATGGTACATTCGGACCATTCTTTTACGGGCTCTTCCGTCTCTTCGACCTCTTCTCCGCCTTCCTCCTTCGGAGTGATGACGCTTATCTGTGAAGTATCTACAATTACGGGATTCGAGGTGTCCGCACCGTCATTTACCATATCTCTGAGTTCCTGATTTCTCTTGTTGGCAGTTACTCTGCTGACATAACGAAGCACAAGAAAGCTTGCACTTAAAATTGCAACAATAATCAGAAATATACTGAATCCCAGCCATATTTTATTTTTGTCGTTTTTCCCTTTTTCCATAAATTTCTCCTGTGGCGAAAACTCGCAGAATCATTATTTCGGTGAGAAAAGTCGCACCTTAATATTATACAACTCGTATTCTTGTATGTAAAGAAATTTTAAAACCCAAAAAGCTCTAAAAACTTTGATTTTTCCGCATCTTTCGTATAAAATAGACTACGGTGTGTTTGTAATAAAATAATACTTGAATAAGGAAAATATACTATGGAAATTAAAACAGGCCATATCAAATGCAGCTCTTGCGGCGCACCGTTAAGCCTCCCGGAAGAGCCCTCAAAAAACAGGATAAAATGTCCTTTTTGCAGCGTTGAAAACTTTATTGTAAGTGAAGACGTTACTTTGGGAGGAATCAATTTCGAATTATCGGAAGCGTCTATCCACAGACGAATAATCGAAGTCTTTTCAAATGCAGATTTTGCTCCTTTTGATATTTTTACCGAAACCAGCGTAAAGAAAATCAATAAAATTATAGTTCCCGCATATTTATATGTAAGCTGTACAGGCGTCGGATTGCTTTCTTATGAAAAAGGTGTTAAGCGCGAAGTAACCTATTCGCTTGACGACAGAGAGCAGACTAATACTTTTATAGACTGGCATCCAATGAGTCTGACCATAAACGATATCCGTGACTATCTGGTTGCCGGAAACAAAAATTATACCGAGATTTTTAAAACAATGTTCGGCGATAACCGTGCACCTGAAATCGTAAAAGCAGAAAATCTCAATTTCCCTAACGGCGCCACAGAAATAAACTATGATCTGACCGAAGGCGATGTATACGGCAAAGTTCTGCAGGAACTCGTAAATAAATCGGTTACGGAAAAAGGAAATTCCTCGGTTGAAGGAGACTCTGTAAGAAATATACATGTAGACGGAATCACCATTCAGAAGGGTGAAGTCAGAAAAGTTTCTGTTGCTGTATACGAAGTAATTCTCGAATACAAAGGAAAAGAATTTAAAATCTTTTTGTCGAATGACGAAAAAGCATCGGCTAGCGAAAATCTTCCGGTTGATACAGAGAACAAAACTCTGGTGGAAGGCAGTAACGAAGCCTATAATGCGACCGAAACAAAAACAAAGAACGGTATGCTGACCGCAATCATTGTTCTGATAATTGTCGGCGTCTTAACTCTATTTGCTTTTATCGGTTTTATGCTTCTTATTGTTGCAGGTATTCTTATTATCATCTATATTCCGATGGCAAAAGAAAGCAACGCAAAATTTAAAGAATATATGAAAGCCAAGGACGATTATGTGTACAGCTTTAGTGAAGCAAAATTAAATTATTTAAACAGTAAGGTTGCATTAAAAGGTATATTAAGCAATCTGTCCGGTAATCCCGATGCTTTCCCGGCTATCGATCCCGAAGAGGTAAAGAAGCTCGAGGATAAAAAAGCAAAAGACGCCGCAGAAGCTGCCAAGGCTGCAGAAAAAGCTGCAAAAGCCGAAGCCGCTGCTAAAGCAAAAGAAGCTAAAGCTGCTGCAACTGCAAAAGCTGAAGATAAAAAAGATAATTAATCCAGACGAATCCCTCCTTGGGCGAACAAAAAAGACACCTGATGGTGTCTTTTTTATTCGCGCAGACGGAGGGATTCGAACCCTCGTGACCCGGAGGTCAAACGCATTTCGAGTGCGCCCCGTTATGACCGCTTCGATACGTCTGCATATATAGTGCCGGGCCCGCATAGAGCCCGGTACTTTTCTTTTATGGTCGTGACGACTTTCCTATTTTACCAAACTTGCTGTCTGTCTTGCAATAGCCAATTCTTCGTTTGTAGGAACTACCATAACGGTTACTCTGTCGCCTTCGTTGGAGATGATTGCTTCGTCACCGTGAACGTTGTTCTTGGACTCATCAATGCTTGCTCCGAGGTATCCGAGGTACTTGCCTGTCATGGAACGAACTCTGCCGTCGTTCTCGCCGATACCTGCTGTAAATGCGATAACGTCAACGCCGTTCATTGCTGCTGCATAAGCACCGATGTACTTAGCAACTCTGTATGTGTATGTTTCAAGAGCCATCTTTGCAAGTGCATTGCCCTGATCCATAGCTGCGGAAAGATCTCTGAAGTCTGAAGATACCTTTGACATTCCTTCAACACCTGACTTCTTGTTCATGATAGTGTTGATTTCGGAGATTGAAAGGTTTTCTTTCTTTGCGATGAACTCGATGATAGCGGGATCGATATCGCCGCATCTTGTACCCATGATAAGACCTTCAAGAGGAGTAAGACCCATGGATGTATCCACGCACTTACCGTGGTCAACTGCAGAAATACTTGCACCGTTTCCTAAGTGGCAAACGATAATCTTTAAATCTTCTCTCTTCTTGCCAAGGATTTCAGCTGCTCTTGCGGATACGAAATCATGGCTGGTTCCGTGGAATCCGTAACGACGAACTTTGTATTTCTCATAATATTCATAAGGAAGTCCGTACATATATGCTTTCTCGGGCATTGTCTGATGGAAAGCTGTATCGAATACTGCTACCATGGGAACGCCGGGCATAATCTTTTTACATGCGTTGATACCGATAAGGTTTGCAGGGTTGTGAAGAGGAGCAAGATCGTTGCACTCAGCAATTGCATCCAAAACTTCATCTGTAATAACAACAGACTTCGCAAACTTCTCACCGCCGTGCACAATACGATGACCTACTGCATCGATTTCACTAAGTGATTTAACAACGCCGTGTTCTGCATCTGTCAAAGCATCAATAACTGCCTGAATAGCATAAGTATGGTCGGGCATCGGAGTTTCTTTTGTTACTTTATCCTTTCCCGAAGGAGTATGCTTGATACAGGAGCCTTCCATTCCGATTCTTTCGCAAAGTCCTTTTGCAAGTACTGCTTCACTCTCAGAATTGATGAGCTGATACTTAAGTGATGAACTTCCGCAGTTAATTACCAAAATATTCATAAAATACCTCCTAAAATATTGAAACGCCGCGTCTTTTTTACGCAGGCGAAATCTTTCACGAACATATAGAATTGTAGGCTTTTTTTATGGTTTTGTCAATTCATAGAAAGGCGGTCAAAAACAAAAACCGACTTTTAGTCGAAAAAGTGCTTGACAAATTTAAATCGTGCTTGTTATACTAAAACCGACCGATAGTCGAAAAGGAGAAAAACAATGAAAAAGGGCGAAAAAAGAAAACTTGAACTCGTACAGATAGCATACCGTATGTTTCTGACAAAAGGATATGAGAATACGAGCGTGGATGAAATCATCGAAGAGGCAGGAATTGCCAAAGGCACTTTCTACTACTATTTCGAAAGCAAAGAGCTTCTTCTGGAAGAAGTAATCTGCATGATGATTAACAAGGAAGCCGAGGCTGCAACGGCAGTTTTAAAGTCCGACCTTCCCATCCCCGTTAAAATCACCGGAATAATCATGTCCCTTCAGCCTGAAAAAGAAGAGTTCACCATCGAAGAGGCACTTTTAAATCCTGAAAACGCCCTTATGCATAAAAGAACCAAACAGAAACTGTATAACGTTGCGACACCCATCCTTTCAGAGGTTGTTGAAGAAGGCATAAAAGAAGGAATATTCGACTGCACAAATATTCCCGAGAGAGTAAAAATGATGCTGCTTGTCAGCAGCGAAACTTTTGACGAAGGACAGTTTACCGAAAAAGATATCGAAGTATTCATCGATCTTACGGAAAAACTTTTAGGCGCCAAGAAAGGAACCATGGAATTTGTTCGCGACATGATTGCACGCGGAGAAAGATAATGAAACAAAAAAGCAATTTCAATAAATTCCTACTTCTCTGGTTCGGAGAACTGGTTTCCTCCATAGGAAGCGGTCTGACGGCTTTCGGACTCGGAGTTTACATTTTTAAAGTGACGGGAAGTGCAGCAAGCATGGCGCTTGTAACTCTTTTAGGATTTCTTCCATCACTCCTTTTAAGCGTACCTGCAGGCATCTTGGCCGACAGATATGACAGACGACTTTTAATGATGATCGGAGACGGCTTCTCTGCTCTCGGAGTATTATTCATCCTGATCTGCATGATTCGCGGTGAAGCCACTCTTTTCCAAATATGTATAGGTGTCTCGATCAGTGCGATTTTTTCAGCACTCCTTGAACCGTCCTACCGCGCAACCATTACGGATCTTTTGACAGCGGAAGAATTCTCCAGAGCCAACGGACTCGTTTCGCTCGCAGGAAGCTCGAGATACCTGTTTTCACCCCTGATTGCCGGATTTCTTCTTACAATAAGCGACGTAAAATTATTGCTAATCATTGATATTGCAACCTTCCTTTTAACCGTGACCGGCGCCGCTGTTGTAAGAAAAGGAATCGGCGTAAAAGAAACTGAAGAAAAAGAAGCATTCTTAGACAGTATTAAATCAGGCTGGAAAATTTTACGCGAAACAAAGGGACTCCTCGCCCTTGTCACTTTGTCTTCCGTAATCACACTTTTCATGGGAATGTTTCAGACACTTGTAAAACCTCTCATTCTTTCTTTTCAGGATGAGAAAACGCTTGGAATCGCGGAAACGATTTGCGCCTGCGGAATGCTTGTAAGCGGAGTAATACTCGGAATCAAAGGAATTAAGAAAAACTATGTGACATACCTCGCCCTTTCACTGTCACTGTCCGGATTATGCATGTTCGGCTTCGGTCTTTTTGAAAATATAATTCCCGTATGCATATTCGGTTTTCTCTTCTTCTTAGTACTTCCGGTTGCAAGCAACTGCATGGACTATCTTGCAAGAACCAACATACCTGCCGACAAGCAGGGAAGAGTCTGGGGCTTAATCGGTTTTATATCCCAGCTCGGATACGTGGTGGCTTACGCTGTATCGGGAGTAATGGCTGATGCTCTCGGCAAAATCGGAAACCGCGGAGTCGGAAGAGGTTCGGCACTTTTAATCATAATCTCCGGACTTTGCCTCACGGTATTTTCACTGGGCATTTTCTTCCGCAAAAATATCAAATCACTCGAACACAAGGAGGTAATATATGAAATCGGATAATAAAGATTATAAATACAGACCCGTTCTCTTTTTCGCACTTGCATATCTTTTTACATGGATTTTCTGGATTCCCGCAATCTTCGTCAGTGAAAATTTCGGTGCAGTACTAATGTTAATTGGACTTCTTGCTCCCGCAGTAGTATCCACAATATTTGTGCTCGCATCGGGATCGCCCGCTCTTAAAAGAGACTTAAAGCTTAAATTAATCGGCTTTTATAAGGTTAAATGGCTAAATGTCCTCTTTGCAATTTTTGTTTTCGCAGGAATCGTTGCTGCCTCGATCTTACTTTCACTTTTATTCGGACAGTCCTTAAACCAGTTTTCTTTTACGAGTGACTTCTCTTTTACGGGCGTCGGAATCGCCGGAGCTTTCGTTTCGGTAACTGTTGCAGCCATCATCGAAGAAGTCGGCTGGAAAGGATACTGCGAAGATTCAATCGGACAGTACATGAACTGGTTTTGGGAATCGATGATTTTCGGATTACTCTGGGGCATGTGGCACCTTCCGCTTATTTTCATCAAAGGAACCTATCAGGCAACACTCATGGTCAATCCTTTGTTCGTAATAAACTTCTTTGTCAGCGCAATCCCGATGGGCTTTATCATCACATGGGTTTATCTGACAAGCGGCCGTTCAATCCTAGCCTGCATGATTTATCACCTGGTAATTAATTTCCTGCAGGAAAAAATCGCAATGACACCCGAGACTAAATGCGTGGAAACCATCGTGGTAACAATTGTTGCAATCATTATCGTAATCGCAAACAAAGATATGTTCTTTGAAAAGAGACATGTCGGTAGACTCCTGAACGACATCGATGAAAGAAATAAAAAGAGCCAGGCACGCTATGCGAGCCAGGCACCGGAATGTGCTGAATAAATTGTATAGCTCATAAAAGAGGGGCGCCGGGAAACCGGCCCCCCTTTCATTTATCAGTACCCGACTCCCGAAGGGTGTCCGGCTCTGATATTAAACTGTAATAACTTCTCCGAGCGCAAACGAATAAATCATAATCTCTGCGACGGGTTTCTTTTCAAGTCTCGAAAGTGCTTCGCTGTAATAATCAAGCTGTGTCTTATATCTCTTAACAAGCTCTTGTGCATTATCCACTCTGTCGGTTTTGTAATCCATCAGAATAAGCTTGCCTTCCTCTTCGAAATAGACGTCGATTACACCCTGAACCAGTACCTTTTCGTTCTCGGGGAATGCTTCGTTTACTTCATTCGCATGAACCGATAAAACAAACGGCTGCTCGAGATAAAGCTCGTCTCTTTTAGAAGCCTCGCTCATACGTTTCGAAAGATCTGTTTCTAGGAATTTTAAAATCTTATCCTCGTTTACAAGCGCATCGTCTTCTTCATAGATGAAAAGATTATCCGTCATTTTCTTTCTGTGCGCTCTTAAGTTTGCAACAATATCACCCTCATAAATATGCTCAAAGTCCATAAGCTCCATTACTCTGTGATATGCGCTACCGCGCGCAGCACCGCCGTTTTCCTGTTCGGTTTCGGCAATAATCTTCGGAACCCTTACTTCCTCTTCGTGATAAAGAGTATTCTCTCCGTCTTCGTTTTCAAGATATGCGGCCTTCTTAAGTTCGGAAACCGTGGTCTTGACGAAAAGATTGTCAAGAGATTCGTGAGGATAAACAAATTCTTTGAAGCCTGCTTTTGCGGGAATACTTTCGAGAGCCTTTATTTTTGATATTCTCTCAGCTTCCTCAAACACTTCTTCGATGTCTGCATCCTCGGGACTGACTTTATTTATCTTAAACAATTCGGGTTTCTCACAGATAATCGGGAAAAGCAGTTTCATAAAAGATCCCGAATCCATTATGTTTGCAAATGAAAGCGTGTCTTTAGCTTCAGGTTCTTCGTCAAACATTCCGGTTAAGATGAGTTTTTCTCTTGCTCTGGTCATCGCAACATATAAAACTCTGATTTCTTCGCCGAGGCTGTTAATCTTTTCCTTGGAATAAAGCGCATCTCTGACGGGAGAAGTTCCTTTTATTCTCTTTTCGAGATTATATGTATCTCCGCCGATTCCAAGTGCATCGTCCATAAGAATCGTGTCCTTGGAATACCTGAATTCGGTATGAAGTCCCGACACAAAGCAAATCGGATATTCGAGGCCTTTGGATTTATGCACAGTTAAAATCTGTACGACATCGGCATTCTCATCGAGCATATTTGCTTCGCCCATATCCTGCTTTGCTTTAAGTTTTTCCGTGTATTTTACGAAGTCATGAATACAGAAAATGCCCTGCTCTTCGTATTCGTCCGCAGTCTCCACCAAAAGATTCACGTTTGCGAGTCTCTGCTCTCCGCCCGGAAGTGAGGAAACCATTACGCCATATTCGTACTTTTCAAAAATCATACGAATCATGTCCGATGCGGATGTATACATAGCCTGTTTTCTTAAATCTTCAAGCTCTGTCGTAAAGTGCAAAACCTTTTCCTTCAGACCTGCATCGCTTCCGACAAGAATATACTGATAAAGGCTGTCGATAAGTCTTTTCTTTTTTTCAACGATTCGAATCTTCGCAATCTCTTCTTCGCTAAAACCACCCATAAAAGAATGAAGCACTGATAAAAGAGGCAGATCCTGTCTCGGATTATCGATAACAGAAAGGAAGTTAAGAATTAACTGCACTTCCCACGCATTGTAATATCCGGACTTGGAAATAACGTATCCCTGAATGCCCTCATTCTTTAAGGCTTTCTGGAAAACCACGTCGCGTGAATTGGTCATCGAACGAAGAAGAATTGCCACGTCCGAATATCTCATTTCCCTCATGGAATTGGTCTTTGTATCAAAAACTAAAGTTCCGGCTTCCTTTAATGCCTTGATTTTGCCTGCAACTATGGCAGCTTCTATCTCATCTTTAGTGAAGTCTTTGTAGCGCTCATCCTCATCAAATTCTTTTTTGCTAAAATAAACAAGCTCTGCTTTATTGTCCGTGTTGCTTTCGGGATAATCCGTCTTTCCTAAATTAAGCCTTTCGTCCTCTCCGTATTCTATACCGCCGATTTTTTCAATCATGCAGCGTTCAAATACAAAGTTTACTGCATCGATTACTTCCTTGCGGCTTCTGAAATTGTATGAAAGAATAATCCTCTCGTCCCTGTCGCCTTCCTTGGAATACTCGAGGCATTTTTCCTTAAAAATCTCAGGCTTTGCAAGACGAAATCTGTATATGCTCTGCTTGATATCGCCCACCATAAATCTGTTGCCGGTAAGCTTTTCGTCCTTTGAAACCGCAGCAAGTATGGTTTCCTGAACATCGTTTGAGTCCTGATATTCGTCTATCATTACTTCGTTGAAATATTCTTGGTATCGAATCGCAGTCGGTGTGGGAACAATCTTTCCGTCTTCCTTTTTTACGAGGATTTCAAGCGCCATATGCTCCATATCGGAGAAGCTGATAATGCCCTTGTCACGCTTTTTATCTTCAAAAATATGCATGTACGACATTACAAATCGTAAAAGAGAATTCGTGACCGCATAGCCTTCCTTAACCGATTCTTCAAAATCGGCTTCGGTCAGATTTTTGTATTTTTCTTTACATTTGTCTATAATCTTGCGGGCTTTATCATTAACCGAATTCGCATATTGTTTGAGTGCCTCTTTTTCATCCGGTAAGTTTCTTCCGTAATTAAGAGTAATTCTTTTGAGTTCGGGATATTTGACGATTCTTTCACGAATATCGGAGGATATAATGTCATCAATAAACGGTATTGTTAAGTCAGCCTCTTCAACATGCTTTGTGAGGAATGTGCCTTCCGCAATACTCTTTACCTCTCTGTATATATCCTGCGCTTCTTTTAGGTATTCGTTTTCGAACTCAAGACTAAACTTAACAAAAGGAAGCTCCCAGACGTTTCCGATATCTTCCACGATATAGTTTTCAAGCGTCTCATAAGGATATGCAGAGCTGTCGGCCTTAGTTGCAATGTCTTTTACCAGCTCATAAAACTTCTTGAATTTACCCTTCGGCGCATACATTTCAACGAGGTTTAAGAATTCTTCATTTCCTTCCTTAAAAGCCTCTTCCAAAGCCTCGTCAAAGGCTTCATCGGAAATCTGGGTTATCTCTCCTTCACTGCCGATTGCAAATGACGGATCAACACCGATTTCTTCGAAATGATTTTTTAAAATATAAAGGCAAAAACTGTCTATCGTCGTAATCTGTGCGGTATGAAGAATCGCAATCTGCTTTCTTAAATGCTTATCTTCGGGATTTTTGGCAAGTTCTTCGCGAAGCTTTTTGCCAATACGTTCCTTCATTTCCCTTGCGGCCGAATTGGTAAAGGTAACAATGAGCATTCTGTCCACGGAAAGATCTTCGTCTTCACAGATTTTTTTGACGATTCTTTCGGTCAGAACGGCTGTTTTTCCGCTACCTGCAGCGGCAGACACTATGAGATTTTGATTTCTTGAATCTATTACTTTTTTCTGTTCAGGAGTAAAATCCATAATTATTCCTCTTCCTCTTCAGGTACTTCTTCCCCGAGTTTCCTGTATTCGTAGCCCTTTATCTTCGGGTCAAATCCGCAGATTCCTTTAAGAGCACAGTACTGACACGCATAATCTTCCTTTTTCTCATAATAAGGATTAACGTCAATGCTTCCTGCCAAAATATCCGAAGCAAGTTCTTTTGCCTTATCCTCTGCTTTATCTAACATTGAATCAAACTCTTCCTTCGAGCAGACATTGGAGCCCTTGCTGACGGAATTATCCTTGTTCCTTGATACTTTAACCACCTCGGATTTTGCGCCGGGTGAACCAAGAGATTCGTCCAGACTCTCAAGTACTTTGTCATCGTTTACAATAGCTCCGACAGGAATTAATTGCTTGCGTATTTCTGCCTCATAATCTTCTCTCTTTTCCGAGAAAGGATCGTCTATCGCATAATAAAGCATTGCTGCGGGAAGAACTTCTTTTTGGGGATGTCTTTCTTTTATGAGTTCAATTGCGTTTTTCATATAAATCGCAAGCTGAAGCGAAAGACCTTCCTCGAGCTTCTTTGCATCGATTTTATGCGAGGAAGATTTGTAGTCAATAATCTTCACATATTCCTTGTCCTCATCATCATATACGTCCGCTCTGTCGATTCTTCCTCTGAGAAGAACCTTCTTATCGCTGTCGTCAGACAGATCGTACATTTTCTTAAAACTCGTTTCATACATCTCAGGTTTATATTTGCCCTTTGAGAGCTGGAAGCCGAGCGTCTTGACGGTGCGCTTCATGATTCTTTGAAGCTGACGTGCATAATATTTGGTCTTCTCGTCGGATACTAAAAGATCGCCGCCATATTCACCGCTTAAATGCTCTATCGCCATGTCGATTTCCTTTGACATCATTTCTTCATCCGCGGTTGAAAAATCAAGGTTTTCAGATTTTAATTTCTGACCTACAGTCTCTAATACATCATGGGAAAGATTACCCATATCCACGCTCTCGAGTCCGTATTCTTCCCTGTCCTTAAGACCCAATCCATAAGCCACAAAATGCGCATATCTGCAGGCTGCATACTGTTCAAGCATTGATACGGATACGTTCAAAAGTTCATCGTAAAGCTTCTTCGCGGTTTCTTCATTAAGCGATTCGGCTTCGTATTTTCTGAATGCGTTTGAAATGATTTTTTGGCACCATTCTTCTCCGCCTTCGCTGCCTTTTATGATGCTTATATTGTCAAAAAGTTTCTCTTCCTGATCTTTGCTGGCAATGCCCGTTACATAGAGTCCTAAAAGTTTTCCGGTCTCTTCTTTTATGTCCTGTAAAAAGATCTCCGGCGTTTTGTCCAAACAGTCTGCAACTTCAAGACCTTCAAACATGTTCTTTAGTATTTCGATTAAGTATGAAGGTATCAGGCTGTCGCCCTTTCCGCCCACGCTCGCGTATGAAAGATAGAGTCTGTCCGTGGGTTTGGTGAGGTTAAGGTAAATGTAAAGCTGCTCTATGAATGCTAATTCCACACTCGTTGGTGCAAGGTGGCATTCGGCCTTTTTTAACTCTTCCTTGTCAGGCACCGATAAAAGGCCACTGTCTGATGCGCCTTTGGGAATATTGCCGTCGTTAACGCCGAGGATGAAAAGTTCTTTTGTTTCTTTTAGTCTGGTTCTCTGCATATCTCCGACTAAAAGAGAATCAACTTTTTGCGGAAGCACACCCACACGTATCTCCGAAAAGCCGACCTTAAGAATATCCGATAATTCTTTAACCGAATAATCCTCATCACCCATCAGGTCTGAGAGTGCATCGAAGAGTTCAATGACCTTGTTATAAACGCCTTCGTATTCCATGGCTTCTCCGACTAGGCCTTGTTCCTTCAGCTCAGCAGCCATTTCGCTCATTTTTTCATATATCTTTCCGCTCTCAAGGATGGCGTAAATCTGCTTAATCCATTTGGAGAGTTTTCTTTTTCCTGTGCCCTCTTCGGTAATGTCTTTAAAAATCTCAAAAAATTCTGAACGAACGGAATTTATTTTATCCAAAGATTCTTTGTTTAATTTCTGTTCCTCGCTTGGATAAACAAAATTCTCTCTCCACTTTGCGATTCCTTTGATGCCGCGCGCATAGATGTAGTTTTCAAGTTCGTCAATCTCATCCTCTTCTAATGGAGAAATGCCGGTACGAAGGAACTTAAGAACGTCTTCCTGTCTGAAATTGTTTCGTAAAATCTCCGTGATTGAGAGAATGTATTTGACCAACGGATTGCTCGCAATGCTTCTGTTGGCGTCCATGTAATAAGGGATCTGATATCTGTCCAGATATTTTGCCAGAGGCTTCTGATACCTGGTCATATCCGCGCAGATAACAGCCACATCGCGGAATCTAAGGTTCTTTTCGCGGATTTCTTTTAAGAGCTCTTCGCATAAAATATGGCACTCGCTGTCGATGTCTGCACATCTTGAAATCTTAATTGCGCCAGTTGCCTTTATCTTTTCGTTTTCTTTTCTGAAAAGGTTCTTTTCAAGGAACGCAAGTTCCGCGTTGTTTTCGTGTCTGTAATCTTTTGTAAGTCGGATATCCTCACGGATATTGACTCCGGTAGGATCGTATTCCTTTGAAATATCTGCCATGTTTCTCTTGGTCAGATTGAATAATGTATCCTCATTCTCTGTGATTTTATGAGGGTTAACGCTTAAGTCGTTATCAAACGGAAACGTAATATAAACGTCCTTCGCCTTGTTTAAAACAGCGACAATCGCCTTTATCTGAATCGGAGTAAAGCCCGTAAAACCGTCGAAAATAACGACGCTCTTTTCCATCTTCTTGGATAAGGGCAGTCTTTCTATGAACATATCGAGGAGCTCTTCTCTCGTGATGTATTTGTCTTCGCATTCTTTTAGGAAAACTTCGTAAAGAAGTTTTAAATCCGATAACTTATTCTTTAATGCTTCGGAGGTACACTTTTCTTTTATGATCTCGAGGTCTTCGGGGCTCACGTTATACTGCATGAATTCGGACAAAACAGACTTTACCTCTCCGGCCCAGCCGGCATTTTCCATGCCTCTTGAAAGCACGCGAAGGTCGTCCTTGATTTTAGAAGCGCCCCTCTTTATAAGCAGGCACTTACCCGTATCGTCAAGAAGCATTCTTTTAGGCTGTCCTACTTCTTCGAAAACCTTTCTCGGAAGACGCGAAAAACTTAAGACATCAATGTTAATGATGCCTCCGTCCGGATGTGAATTGGCCATCTGCCACTGCGTCTGCATAGTGAACTGATCGGGAACAATCATAAGAACATTGTTCCTTCGGTCTTCTGTCGCAAGTTTAATCGCCAGATTCTTTACATATTCACTTTTGCCGCTTCCCGAGCCGCCTAAAACAAACTGAAGAGCCATAAATAAAACCTCGTTTGTAGTCTAACCTTTTACTTTGTGATATCATTTCTATTATACAATATTTTGCAGTTGTATAATTTGATTTTCTGTATTCTTAAAAAATTATTTGACGTTATGAACATAAAACATATAACCATCAACAGCATAGATGAATACAGGCCTATCGGCGAGCCTGTTTTATACATAACCTCTGACAGGAATGTAGCTGACTGCCTGACCTCAAAAGGCGAAGCAGTTTGCATATATGTGTGTAATGAGGAGCAACTGTCCGCCTTTGAAGGTTATAAATATTTTATCACGGAAGGTGTCCAATATTCAGGACACCTGGACATGGTTTACTGTCATATCAAAAATATTCCCTATGTAATTGCTGAAAATGATGACTTTTTCATTCGTGAAGAACGCCTCGAAGATCTTCCTAAAATATACGAAATGTACGAAGACGAAGCTTGTAAAAGATTCCTCGAGCCCCTTCCCGAACTCTCTGACGGCCTCACCCCCGAGTCACGCTTCGAATCTGTCAAGAACGGCTATATGCTCTTCGAGTACGGAATGTGGATAATCGAGCTAAAAGAGACAGGAGAAGTCATTGGCCGAGTCGGCTTTGAGTACTACGATGAAAAAACTGTATCCTTAGGTTTTATGATTCGAAAGGACCATAGAAAAAAGGGCTATGCTTTCAAAGCCTGTCTTGACTGCATCAATTATTTGAAGGCTAATAACCCTGAACTTAAGATTGTTGCCAAAGTCAGCGGGAATAATAAAGACTCTCTCAGTCTTTTAAACAGGCTTTCCGCTGCTCTTAAGGATTATATAGAAATTATCATTGAATAATGAACCATTAAATGTAAAAATCATATTATGAGTACAAGCAAATATAAGAAAAAAAATACAAAAAAATCACAGGACACCCTGGGCTTAATTAAGGCCTGGGCGGTCGGTATATATTGTTTTCTTATGCTTTGTGTGTTTGTTTTATATGCTCCGAAAAAGTATGTTTATATTGGCAATAACAAGATTTCTTTCTTTGAAAAAGTAACCGGAGTTTTTCTGATCGTTGCCTTAATTCTTTTTATTGTTTCCCTGATTAAATCAATCCTCCTAAAAGAAAAAATAAAATTTTCTCTGACTTTTCCCGAAGTTATTTTGCTCATATACGGAGCATGGAATTTAATTTCTTTCGCCTTCTCTGATTACAAAAGAACCGCATTATTCGGTTATGACGGATGGCACACGGGACTTTTTCTGCAAATTGCAATAATTGCGGTCTATTTTACGATTGGAAGATGGAAAAACAAATACGAATGGTTAATCAGGGCTTCTGCTATTGTTCTTATCATTGAATGCCTGATGGTAGTTTTGCAGAGATTTGGTTTCGATCCTTTTGGCTTTTATTCCCAAATGGGCTTTATGGACTGGAATCGAAGAAACCTTCTCGGCACAATGGGAAATACCAACTGGCTGATGGGATATGAAATTATCATTATTCCTATTTTACTTTGGCTGTATTTCGAAGCTAATGAACTTTGGGAAAGAATTCTGTGGGGAATCGGTAATTTCCTTATGATTTCCGCTATCTTTTTGCAGGGTTCTGCAAGCGGTATCGTTTCTTTGGGAGTAATTCTTTTATTCCTGATCTTTATATACGTAAAAGACGGAAATAAACTCGCAAGGATTCTTGAAATTATAAATATGATTTTCCTTTTCTGGTCATTATTAAGTATCTTTCGTATTCCCTTAATCGAACCCGAAGAAAAAGATACGACAAGATTTTATACTTTGCTCTGGATTATTCCCGCCGTTTTACTTGGGTTAATAATCGCCATGCTGTATTTATATATCAAAAAGAAAGGAACGACCTTACCAAAGAGCTTCGCCTATACAATAAGAATTATCATGATTTCAGGTATTGTACTCGGATTTATGCTCCTGTTTGCAATACAGTTTTCTGACAAACTCTGGCAGGTATTCGGTTCTCTCGGGGCTCTTCGAATAACGGATAATTCTGGAAGTTTCAGAATTCTTCTTTGGAAACAGTGCCTGAAACATTTTCTTTTAGACAGCAGCATAAAAGAATTTCTATTCGGTGTAGGTCCCGACTCATTCGGATGCTGGTATAAAACTAAAAACATTGTAATTCCGCAGGTTGGCGGCCCTTTCATTGATGCCGTATATACCAATGCGCATAACGACCTTTTAACAGCAACCGTAAATTTGGGAATACCCGGGGTGATTATTTATACAGGCTTCTTTATTTCTATGGCAGTAACAGCCATTAAATCATTTTCCATAAAAGACAAAACGCTTTGGACGATGCCCGTACTTTTAATAATCATTGGCTATATCTTAAATAATATGTTCAGTTTCCAGACCGTATGTTCAACGCCTGTATTTTTTATAATAACTGCTCTTTTATTAACATCAAAAAAGACATCCGAAAAGCCTTAGTTAACAACTTTTCGGATGTCCATAATCTCTCTGTTTTGGTGCTATTATTCAGTTCCTAATCAAATCTTTAAAATTCTATGTACATTGCGGGGCGTACTCCAAATGGTTTTATATTACCGGAAGGCCCATCATTCCAAGGCTGGCCATGTATATACGAATAACAACCACTTTCCCAAACAATACAAGCGCCTTTTTGGTCTGTCTGAGGTGTTCTAAGAAACCACATCGTTCCAATTTTTCCTACGTTTTCTTGTTCATAAAAAGGGTCAGGACAAAAACTCGTTTCCAGAAGAATCGATTCAGCCCCACGGCTCACTGCATAAGGTGTCGGTTGTACTATTGCTTTGTTACTAAAATAATTGCTATAGTAATCCACTTCATAGCCGAAATAGTTATAAACTTCATCCAGGCTCAAAATAAATACTTGGTCCTCTGTGTCATTTCCACCGGAAATACCACTATTACCATTCTTTTCATTTTGTAATGTTACCTTAGGAATATGTGTTTTTTCATTTTCATTAAATGCCTTATCCAAGAAATATATTCTTAACCATTTTCTAACATTACTTGTTTCCCATGTGACAGTAGAGTCTTCATCGGTATCATTCTTATAGTTTACGGCATCAAGAACATATTTACTTACTACCAATACTCTGTTTTCCTCCTTTGAAAGGATAATCCAATCAATAGGTTCCTGTCCGTTAGTTTTATCATTATCCTGTTCCCATGTACCAAACTGAATTTCATCACCAACTTTTGCTTTACTTAATCCGCAGGGAAGAACTTCAGTTTTAACATTACCGCATCCGTTTAAACATGACCACTTTGCAAACCCATCTTCGGTTAACGTAGGCATTTTTTGGAAGTTGGCAACATCATCATATCTATGTGCATTAGGATCAGGTTTTCCATATTTATATGTTCTCGTATAATCTATCTCGCCGCAAGCATAACAAGCGTAATAATATGTTGCCGCCTCCTTACATGTTGCCGGACTCTTCAAATATTTATCATTATCAGTAAACAAATTTTTCTGGAAATCATGTCCTAAAGGCTCGCCACGTGTAAATGTTTCTTCACCTTTGGCACCGCATTTACACGAATAATAGTATGTTGCGGGGGTTGTACATGTAGCCAAACTCTTTAGATATTCCGGACTGGTATTTTCAATACCATATACATGTGTATGCTCTCCAAGAGTATTGTTTCCGCTGGCGGTGTTATCATCACCACCATTTTTAGGTTTATAGGTTCCTTTATCCTTGGCAGTATAACTGCCTCTGTTTATTCCGTATGCCTTACAGATATTGTCAAACTCAATAGAGTTCGCAAAGCCGGCAAATACTTCGTCTCTGGTCATACCGTTCTTAAGGGCGAATAACCAATTATACTTTCCGTCGGCATCAGAAGGACGTCCAAACATAGCAAGGTAAAGATTTTCAACAAAATCCTCGTCGCTCAGTCCTTTGTTGATGTATTCCTTACTGAAAATAAAGGATCTGGCACATTCGGAGCCTGATATCTGCTTTGTAATTAGTTTTTCTACCCAGTTCTTCTGGCCATCTTTATCACCGATTCTTCCAAGGCAAATCTTGTACATTCTTTCAACGTAAAGATTAACATTGTTAATGGTTTTTCTGTCATATCCCATTACATATCTGCCTGCGGTAATTCCATAACTATCGCAGATATTGTAAAACTCAGTTGAATTTGCAAAGCCTGCGAATACTTCAAGCCTTGAAACACCGCTATTCAACTTGTTCATCCAGTCATTATAACCACTTTCATCAGGTTCTCTGCCCATAAAAAGCATATAAAGATCTTTCAGATAAGCATCATTATCTTTATTCTTTGCCACATATTCCCGGCTGAATAAAAAACCGTATGCTATTTCAATTCCGACAGCTTTACCATTTAAAAGCTGGTCTTTCCAATCAGCAAATCCGGGCGGATCTGATGGTCTGTCAAGTGTTACTGTATAGCAACGTTCAACGAAATCGTCCAGTGTTCCGGCTGAACCGTCTGCGTTTGCATTAAGTGTCGGAAAAGAAATCACTGATATTACCATCAGCAATGACAATACAACACTTATCACACTAAATAATTTTCTCCTTGTCTGAGTCATAAATCCCTCCTGTAATAATCCCACATTTGTCCTAACACTTGTGTACAAAAAAACCTCATAAAGCATGATTGCTCATACTTTATGAGGTAATATTCTAAAATAATAATTTCTTACTTTTCGAATTCAGGGCATAATACGAGCGTATGAATATACTAATACACATACTAATCCCTTTTACAAACCCCGACATATAAATTTACCCCTCTTATAAACACACTTTTATTTTACAGTTTAAAGAGGAATCTGTAAATAGATTTTTATTTTTCTTTAAAGAGTAATCCGAAGGTTCCGGGACCGCAGTTTACTGCGATGGAAGCGCAGGCCTGTTTGAAAATAATCTGATCGAAGCTCATCTTCTTTTCGATGTATTCCTTTATCCAGTCCATTTCTTTTTTGTTTAATCCGACATATGTAACGAACAAAACCCTGTTGTCGATTTTTGAACCTGCGGAAAGGCAGGCGTTGATATAGTTTTTCCATGCACTTTTAGGCGAGCCGAAGTAAATCTTTCCGAGTTTCATTCTGCCTCGTTTTAAAACAAGTACGGGGCGGCCCATCAGTGATTTTACGAGGTTTGCCATCCTTGTGCTGACCTGTTTTGATCTGGCCAGGTAATCCAGATTGTCTACGATAAAGCTCGTGTGTATCTTGCCTTTGATATTTTCGAGTTCCTCAATAATATGCTTCGGACTCATTCCTCTTTCTGCCATACGGCAGGCCTCAAGTACCATGAGACCCTGTGCGCTGGATAAATGTCCCGAATCGACTACAAAAACATTGTCGAATGCTTTTGCGGCATCCAAAGCGCTCGGACATCCGGAGTTTTCAATCTTCGATGAAATCGAAATATGAATTACATTGTTTGCATATGAAAGCTGTTTTGCAAAGAACGCTTCATGCTCCTTGGCATCGGGTGCCATCGGAAGAACCGTATTGGATGTATCTTCCATGTATTTAATAACGCCCGCGGTATCTATTTCATAGCCGTCCTTAAACAAACCTTCCTCGGTTCGTACTCTGTGAGGAATAATTGCAATACCGTAGTTTTCAATGAATCCCTTGGGAAGATCGGCAACACTTTCCGTTGAAATTGCAACCATCTTTCTCTTCTGACTGCCGTGCATCCAGGAGATTGTCTCTTCAAGGATTTCATCGTCGCCGCCCATAACTTTTACCATGTCTTTGGGCAGATGGCGTAACAGTTCACTTTCAAGCTCACTGCCGCTGACGGGTTTTACGAGATAACCGTCAAAGGCTTCCTTCGCATAAAGGTCTCTGTTTTCCTCACCTGCATTTGCGGTAAGGATAACGATTTTACTGTCTCGGCTGCTGCCGCCTGTCTGGTTGCGGATGCGTTTCTTGCATTCGATACCGTCCATTTCAGGCATCAGATGATCCATAAAGATTACGTTGTATTCGATATTCTGAGTCAGCTTAAGTGCAGCTTCGCCGCTTCTTACCGTATCGATTACAACCTTTGTATCACGAAGAAGTTTCGAAACAACCATGAGGTTTGCTTCGTTGTCATCAACCACGAGAATTCTTGCATCGGGTGCTTCGAATTTCTGTCTGTATTCACTCTTTTTGCCGTAGCCGTGATTCTTTTCGAAATCGTATTCGCCGATTTCCTTGTCGTTAACAAGCTTCTGGGGAATCTCGACGATGAAGGTCGAACCCTTGGTATAAACACTGTTTACGGCAATTTTACCGCCCATCAAATCAAGGAACTGTTTTACGATGGAAAGACCCAAACCCGTACCTTCGATATGTGTCGTGGCATCCTCGTCCACTCTTTTATAAGCGGAGAAAAGGAAAGGAATGTCTTCTTTTTTGATTCCTATACCGGTGTCGGAAACTGTGTAAATGATATTGCAGGTTTCGTTGTCGAGTTTCTCGCACTGAACGGTTAATGAAACAGAACCTTCCTTGGTATATTTTATGGCATTGTTAAGAATGTTAATCAGTATCTGCTTGATTCTGACTTCGTCTCCGACCAATTCTGCGGGAACGTCGGGCGAAACATTAATTCTGAACTGCAGATTCTTTTCTCTTGCCCTGATCCAGAGCATTCCGACGAGATCGGAAAGCATATTTCCGGTATTGTACGGTGCAATCAGAAGATGCATTTTACCGGATTTGAATTTGGACATATCCAGAATATCGTTAATCAGGTTTAAAAGAAGTTTGCCTGCCGAACGGATATTTACCGCATCCTCAACTACCTCATCGTTGATGTTTTCACGAAGAATCATTTCGTTAAGACCGATGATGGTATTGATTGGAGTACGGATTTCATGACTCATGCTCGAGAAGAACTGATTTTGAGCGGCATTGAGCATTTCGATTTCCTTTTTCTGCTCTTCCGCTCTCTTTTTCTCTTTCGTAAAAAGCTTAACTTCGAGTCCGACTAAAACGCTGATGGCAAGGCTTATCAGTATCAGTGAAACATATGAGAAAATATTTCCCATGATTCTCGATGACTCAACCACGATTTCCGGATGCATAATGTTGATATAATAGCAGCCGGTTGCAACCAGAAGTTCCATAATATAGAAAACTATTCTGGTCTTTCCGTCTAAAAGAATGCTGATTACCAGTATCGTGTAAATAAACCAGATCGGAGCGTCTCCGTTTATTCCGCCGCCGTAAATAAACGTCATCGGGAAGAAAATAAATCCGAGCATTAAACAGATCATACTTGCGCCGAATTTAATCTTTTTCTTTTTTACGGAGAAAATGGCAATGAAAAACACAAAGACTATGGCCACTCCGATAAGAATTCTGTCTAAAAGTTTGTCATCCGTCAAAAAGATTTCAATCAGAGACACAACCAATAGAATCTCCGTAATCAGAGCATTTAAAACAAAGAGTCGCTGTCTGATATCTGTGTCGTTGTTATACAGTTTATCCTTAAATCCTTCGTGCTTCATTCTTCCTCCATGGGTTCAAACTCAAAAACATCATCGGATGGCTTCTCTTCTTTACTGCCCTCAGGCCTAAATTCGAGGACTTCGTTTTCTTCACCGGCACCGGAATCATCGCCGATTGCATGATTTATTCTTTCTTTTAGGACCTCATAAACACTCATCACGTGATCATGATTGTCAAAAATATAATTCTCTTTCTTTTCCTTGGCTGCCTTTTCGAGCTTCAATGCTTCCTCGGACAAATCCATTGCGCCGATCATTTTCGCCGTGCTCTTTAAAGCATGAACGATGATTTCGTAATTGCCCCAGTCTTTCTGCTCATAAAAGTTCATCAGCGCGGGTATCTTTTCAGAGGCCTCATTCGCGAACTGAATAAGGAGGGTATTGTAAAATTCCTCATCTCCGAGACAGTATTTTAAGCCTGCTTCGACATCTATATTGCTGCCCTCAAGCTTTTCGGCAAGCGTCTTTTCGCTCTCTTTTTCGGGAACTTCTTTTATGATGGTTTCTTCTTCCTCATCATCGACTTCTGCAAAATATGAGTTTCCGTCTTCATCTTCATACTCGAAGCTTAAGAGAGATTTCGGAAGTACCTGCTTAAGCACACGCTCAAGTTCTTCAATTTCAATAGGCTTTGAAACAAATCCGTCGAAACCTTCGGATAAGAACATCTGCTTTGCGGAGCTCATGGCATTAGCGGTAAGCGCAACAATAGGAACATTGTTGTCAAGGCCTAAAACATCGCCACGGATTTTCTTCATGGCTTCGACACCGTCCATTCCGCCCATCATATGGTCCATAAAGATGATGTCAAACTGCTTTTCCCTGCAGATATCGATGGATTCGGGACCGCTCGTTGCGGTTGAAACAACCATACCGTATCTCTTGAAAATACTCTTTCCTACAACAAGGTTCATCGGTTCGTCATCGACAACTAACGCTCTTACGCCGTTAAGGCGAAGCTTTCCGCCCTCTTTTACGCGGGTATTAATGTCGGTATTAAGAACAGCGGTAACGGGGAAGCAGTAGAAAGGCTTCTCCATGATTCTTGCGTTGGACTTTGCGGGAAGTGTAAAATCTCCGTTTGCAACAACGACAACAATCATTTCTTTTGCAAGTTTTTCCATCAGTTCGATATCCGAACAGTATTCTTCTTCTCCGACGAAAAGATGTGTCATGTGAAGAGATTCTTTTAATCTCTTTAAGTTATCTGTATTGTCAACTCTGTGCATCTGAATACCGAGGCCGTTAACAATGTTAAGAACCATTGAATTGTAGTATTCACGCACAGCGGGGTTTTCGTATTTTTCGAAATGAAGGAATGCGCCTAAGCAAAGCTTGTCCGGATTTTTTACGGACATGCAGCTTGATGCATCCACAACTGTCTGCGGAAGGCTGACATGAACCGTTGTTCCGACATCGGGTTTACTTTTTATAATCATAAAACCGCCAAGAAGCGATACAAATCCCTGTACGATTGAAAGACCGAGGCCCAAGCCACCGCCGAGTCTGGCTCTGCCGGAATCAGCCTGATAAAATCTCTCGTATACTCTCTCGAGTTCTTCCTCGCTCATACCGATACCGGTATCCGTTACTTCTATGGAAAGGTTAACTCCGTATTCCTGCTCTTCACATGAAATACGAACATATACACCGCCTTCGTGGGTGTATTTCAAACCGTTTGAAATCAGTGCACGTAAAATCTTCTTTATCTTTGCCGCATCGGAATTCATTACCGAAGGAATTGCGGGATCGACGTCGATGATAAGCTCGACATCTTTTGATTTGTATTCGCGGATTTCCGTTACAAGGTCGTTTAAAATGGATGAAAGCATGTAGTCTTCATTGTTAACGACGATGTTTTTACGATCAATTTCAGAATAATCCAGAATATCGCCTATCTGCTCTGCCACTTTGCGGCCTGCGTTTCTGACCGAAATCATGTCGCGACGGATATCTTCCTTTTCTTCCTTGTCGATACAGATTCCGGAAAGACCGATGACGGCATTTACGGGAGTACGAAGTTCGTGCGAAACGTTTGCAAGGAAGTCGTTAAGTCTGTTCGTTGCATCGGTCAGCATGATAATTTCGTCGTTGGATTTTTCGAGTACCTGCGTCCATTTGTCGATGATTGCTTTTGAAAACCATCCGACCAAAAAGATAATAAGACAGTGCATTACGGTTCTGCTTATAATAAGCGAGTCAAATTCTTTGCCCGCAAGCGCCATCGTGGTTATCTCATATGCCATCGTCATGTAATATGTGATTACTGCAAAAGTAATAAGTTTCTTTTTACCGGTCAGCGTATACAGAACCATGATTCCGGCCATTACAACGGCCAGGTCGAATGTACTGGTCTCGTGGATACCATAAAAGAAAAACGAGAACATCATCAAAATGGCATAAAACCAGAGTCTCGCATTGGTCGACAAAAGCTGGCGGATATGGAATATCCAGCTGAAAATCATTCCGATGGTAATAGGAATAAGTGCCCATTTCTCCCATCCCATCAGAAAAGACTCCACAATAAGAATGACCGCAAGTATCGAATAACCGATAAGCAGCATTAAATGTGATGCCTGAAAATTGTCGTTTCTATCATCATTCTTCATTCTTCTTTTCCCTCAGATTGTAGTCTGTGTCTTCGTGAATAATGGAAAGCATAATATCCGCATACTTCGGATCAAACTGCGTTCCTTTTCCGTTTTCGATTTCCTGAAGTATTACATTCTGGTCAAGAACATCTCTGTAACTTCTGTAACTTGACATTGCATCATAAGCATCGGCAACGGCGATAATCTTCGCAAACTCTCCGATATCGTCTCCTGCAAGGCCTTCGGGATAACCCTTTCCGTCAAAGCGTTCGTGGTGGCATTTTGCACCGAGCGCAAGGTTCGGATCTTCTTTTATGTTGTCAAGTATCTTGGCACCCATCGCAGGATGCTGTTTGATAATTTCGTATTCATCGTCGTTTAATTTGTCGGGCTTGTTGATTACGGCATCGGGAATACCGATTTTTCCTATATCATGTAAAAGACCCATGATATAAATCTCTTCCTGATCCTTTTCCGAAAATCTTGCTCTCTTGGCAATTTCTCTGGAATAATCAGCAACTCTCTGCGAATGACCGTTGGTGTAATTGTCTTTTGTATCGATAGCAACAGCCAGCGATTCCACGAGATGAAGGAAGAGATTTCTGTTCTCTCTGGTCTTTTCTTCAACTTCTTTGGAAAGCTGTTTCTGAAGTGTCAAAAGTTCGAGAATATGGCTTACTCTTAAGCGGAGGATTTCAGGCACAAAAGGCTTTTTGATAAAATCCATCGCACCCATCGAAAGTCCCTTGCTTTCTGCCTCGCTGGTTTCGTCTGCGGTAAGGAAAAGTACGGGAACATTGGATGCCTCGCAGTCTTTTTTCCTTAATTTCGAAAGGGTTTCAAATCCGTCCATTTCAGGCATTTTTATGTCTAAAAGAATTAAGTCGGCGTTGGTTCCCGGAGTGTCAAAATAATCAAGCAATGCCTGTCCGGACTTAAGCGCAATTACATGTATTCCGCTCATGCTCAAGGCTTTGCCCGCCACCTGTAAATTGAGAACGTCATCGTCAACAATGATTACTTTTTTCTCTTTTTTGACGGTGGATATAAAATTGTTGTCCCCTACAAATTCGGTTTCGTAGGATACGGCTAAGTCGTTCTCATAATTTTCGTGCCATCTGGTAATGATGTGCTCAAGCACGGTACCTGTTGAGTCTTCCCTTACATCGGTAAGGAATACAAAATACTGATTGTATCTGTTACGCATGAGAATGTCGGATTTACGAAGCGATTTTCTGACATGATTGCCGAATTCATCGCACGCATCCTTAAATACAACATCACTCATATCGCCTTTTTTACTAAGGGTAAAAAGAATCTTGCAGGCACCTAAATGATGGCGGAGTATGTATCTTATAACATATCTGTAAACATGTGCAAAAGCTTCGGCATCCAGCTGAAGAGCCACATTGGGAATCGTTCTTTCTCCGAGTATTTCCGAAATCGTTTTGATATCGGGCTCGGGAGAATTCATTTCGTCTTCGGAGAATAATTCCGAATTGAACAGATTATACCCGTGTTTACCGTTTTTCTTAACTTTGTAAAGGGATTTGTCGGCAAGTTTTAAAAGTGAATTGTAATCATTGCCGTGTCTGGGAACAAAGACAGCTCCCACGGAAGCTCCCAGAGGAATGCTCATATCCGCACCCATCAGGCTTTTTGCAGATTTTATGAGCTTTTCATTCAGATTTTTGGTAATCGAAGCCACACCTTCTTCTGTTTCGACGCCGTTGCAGAATGCAACAAATTCATCACCGCCGATACGGCCGCATTTGCTGCCTGCGGGGATTGAATCGCGGATGATCTGGGCAAAGGAGATTAAGACCTCGTCACCCATATCATGTCCGTAAATATCATTTACGAGTTTGAACGAATCAAGGTCAATCATCATAAGAGCACCGACTGATCCTACACAGAGTGAAGGCATCTGCGCATTGGTTGCGGCTTTGTTTAAAAAGCCTGTAAGCTTGTCGGTAGTAGCCTCGGTTTTTAAGTTGTTCATTTCCTTCTGAACGGAAACTACATTATCGATTCTTTTAAGAAGGACTTCGGGATTGAAGGGTTTTCTGATGTAATCGGATACACCCATTTCAAAGCCCTTGGTCTCTGTATTTGTATCTTCGTCAGCGGTTAAGAAAATAACGGGAATTTCTCTGATTCCTTTTTCCTTTTCCATCTCACGAAGGCATTTCAGAGTTTCAAAACCGTCCATTTCAGGCATCTTGATATCAAGCAGAATAAGATCGGGAATGCCTTTGTCTTTAATATAATCAAGCAGAAGAGCTCCGGATCTTAACGCGGTAACTCTCATGTTGTTTTTGCTTAAGATATGTCCCGCCATCTGAAGATTGGCAGTATCGTCGTCAACTACAATAATCCATCTGGTCATAAAATAGTACCCTCTCAATAAAGTGTTACTTTAACTATTCCCCTCTCAAACGCAGGTTTTGCGGTTACCTGCACCGCGTTTTCGTTTATTTTGTCTCTGTGATAAAAATGTATGTGTCCGGCTAAAAGAAGTTTTACCGGCCCGTCGTCTTCCGAAGCAAATGATATAAGGTGGTTTGTGGCACCCTTCGGGTAAACCGCTCCGTCTCCCATTAAGACTCTGGACTGTCCGTATTCATCGCCACCCCAGATTTCGTTGGTTCTCTCAACAATGTCCGTCTCTTCGTAAAGAGGTAAAATCGGGACATGCTCGGCTATGATTACTTCTTTGCCTTTTTCTTTTAATGTTTGAATTGCATCTACGGTCTCGTCGCAGACCTGGTTGTTGTAATCGTCTAAAAGAAGTATGGCAAAATCGTCATATTCTTTTATCTGACAGCCTTCTTTTACTTCATTTAACGAATCGTATCTTGTGAAGTAATCCTCATAGGCTTTCTCGCTGAAATACTCGCTTCCGTATGCAAAATCATGGTTTCCCATGATGAAAAGATACGGGCATTCAAGTTTTCCGATTTCTTTTTCTATATATTCAATCGAGGCATAGGTGGCTTCATCCGCCATGTCTCCGCCGAATATCACAAGGTCGGGGTTTTCTTTTTTCACATAATCCATGACTATGGAAAAGTTCTTTTCCGAACCCTTTGAATCGCGCTCGAATTCCTTATACCTGCTATCGCAGATGTCTTTTACGTCCGCATCTCTCTTGTCACAGAGGCATATGTGGGCGTCGGCTATAAAAACAATCGTAAAAGGTTCTTCGAGCCCCTCGATATCTATTTTTTCTTCATAAACGGTAACTTCTTTGTTCGAAAGAGCCTTGATTTTGTTAACGGCTCTTTTAGGAATGTCAAAATGCACCAGTAGCACGCAAATCATGATAAGCAGGGCAATTACCGGCAGAATCACCGTTATTATTTTTCTTTTACCAGTCATAATTTATAAGCGTTTTTCTCTGTTTTTTCTGCCAACCGTAAAAAAGGTTACCCTTTATGATAACAAATTTGTCCATTGAATGTCAATTGTAGGACTAACCATAAAAAAGGGCCTAAAGATGTGAAAAATAACGGCTAAAATAAAAAAGTATCCGGCTCCCTCGCGGGTGTCGGACACTTTGAAATATCTGATATTAAATTTACCTTAGGTTGCACTTTCCTCTGCATCGGCAACTGACAGAATTACATCTGCTTCAGGTGCTTCTTCATTAGATTCAGCCACAGTTTGTGATTCCCTGAGACTGTCCAAAAATGATTCGGACTGCGGAGGTCCGTAAACACAGCCGTTAAGGTTGAGTGCTGCGGAGAAGATTGCTGTGGCTACTACTGCTTTTTTAACTTCTTTCTTCATAATAACCCTCCTTTTCCCCACTATACTCCTTACAGTGTTACGTGGTCAAGATGCCAGATTTCGTCAACATACTGCTTGATGGTACGGTCTGATGTGAACTTGCCTGAACAAGCAACGTTCATCATTGCCATATATGCCCATCTCTTCTTATCCATGTAAGCTTCTTCAACTCTCTTCTGAGCTGCAGCGTAGGACTTGAAGTCTTTTAAGATGAAGTATGTATCAGCCTTGCTGGTGCTAAGTGTATTAAGAAGTGAGTTGTAAAGCGGTCTGAAGAGCTCTGTATCTTCGGAATATGTTCCATTGATAAGCTGCATGAGAACCTTTCTTACATCGGGATCGTTGTTGAAGATTTCCATGGGATCGTATCCGCCGTAGTTCTCGAAACGGATAACTTCGTCCGATGAAAGACCGAAGATAAATGCATTGTCTTCGCCTACTTCTTCAACGATTTCAACGTTTGCACCGTCCATTGTACCGATTGTTACAGCGCCGTTTAACATGAACTTCATGTTACCGGTTCCCGAAGCTTCCTTGGATGCAGTGGAAATCTGCTCGGAAACGTCTGCTGCCGCAAAGATAATCTCTGCGTTTGATACTCTGTAGTTCTCTATAAATACAACCTTAATCTTTCCGTCAATGGACTTGTCGTTGTTGACAACGTCTGCTACGGAATTGATAAGTTTGATTGTAAGTTTGGCATTTCTGTATCCTGCCGCAGCTTTTGCACCGAAGATGAATGTTCTGGGATAGAATTCCATCTCGGGATGTTCTTTGATTTCATTGTAAAGATACATGATGTGAAGAATGTTAAGTAACTGTCTCTTGTACTCATGAAGTCTCTTTACCTGAACGTCAAAGATTGATCTGGGATCTACGTCGATTCCGTTATGCTCTTTTATGTACTTAGCAAGTCTTACCTTGTTCTTGTACTTAATGTTCATGAACTCGGCCTGAGCTTTTTTGTCGGTAGCATAAACCTTTAAGCCCTTAATCTTGGGAAGGTCTGTAATCCATTCGTCTCCGACATGCTCTGTTACCCAGTCTGCAAGAAGAGGATTTCCGTGAAGAAGGAATCTTCTCTGGGTAATACCGTTGGTCTTGTTGTTGAACTTGTTCGGGAACATTTCATAGAAATCCTTAAGTTCCTGGTTTTTAAGAATTTCTGTATGAAGTCTTGCAACACCGTTTACGGAGTAACCTGCAACGATTGCAAGATGTGCCATTTTAACCTGTCCGTCGTAAACGATTGCCATCTTTGCGATTTTATCCTTGTTGCCGGGATATTTTGCTTCGATTTCGGCAATGAATCTTCTGTTGATTTCTTCCACGATCTGATAGATTCTGGGAAGTAATCTTGAGAAGAGTTCGATGGGCCATTTTTCAAGGGCTTCAGCCATGATTGTATGGTTGGTGTAAGCACAGGTTCTGGTTGTTACTTTCCAAGCCTCATCCCATGTAAGATAATACTCGTCCATAAGTATTCTCATAAGTTCTGCGATAGCAACTGTGGGATGTGTATCGTTTAACTGGAAGGTAACCTTCTCATAAAACTTCTTTATGTCTTTATGATTTCTCATATATTTCGCAACAGCTTCCTGAACCGATGCGGAAATAAAGAAATACTGCTGTTTAAGTCTTAATTCCTTGCCTGCATAATGGTTGTCGTTGGGGTATAAAACTTCAACGATGTTTCTTGCAAGGTTTTCCTGCTCAACGGCTTTCTGATAATCACCCTTGTCAAAAGAATCAAGTCTGAAGCAGTCAACGGGTTCTGCATCCCAGATACGAAGTGTATTTACGATGCCGTTGCCGTAACCTACGATTGGATGATCGTAAGGAACTGCCTTTACTGCCTGATAGCCTTCCTGATAGTAGTGATTTCTGCCCTTTTCGTCTGTTCTGACAGATACATATCCGCCAAAACGAACTTCCTTGGTATATTCGGGACGACGAAGTTCGAAAGGATTTCCGTTATCAAGCCAGTTGTCGGGAACTTCTACCTGGAAACCGTCGCGGATTTCCTGCTTGAACATACCGTATCTGTATCTGATACCGCAGCCGTAAGCTGAATATCCGAGAGTTGCAAGTGAATCAAGGAAGCATGCTGCAAGACGTCCAAGGCCACCGTTACCGAGAGCTGCGTCGGGCTCCTGGTCTTCGATGACATTAATGTCAACACCGAGTTCCTCGAGTGCATCTTTTGCATCCTTGTAAGCCATTAAGTTAATCATGTTGTTGCCGAGTGCTCTTCCCATAAGGAATTCCATTGAGAGATAGTAAACCGTCTTGGGATCTGTCTCTTCGTACGCTTCCTGGGTCTTCATCCAGTAATCGACAATCTGATCTTTGATAGCATAGGAAACGGCCTGGAATACCTGCTGAGGTGTGGCCTCTTCCATGTTCTTTCTGTAAAGTGTTCTTACATTGTAAAGGACACTTCTTTTAAATAATTCTTTATCAAATGTAATTGTAGGCTTTTTAGCCTTGGGAATCTTAACTTTCTTAGGCTCTGCCTTAACTGCCTTGGTAGCGGTCTTCTTTGCAGGTGCCTTTGCTGTTGTCTTTGCTGCAGTCTTTTTAGCGGGAGCTTTTGCAGTTGTCTTTGCTGCAGGTTTTGCTGCTGCCTTGGTTGTTTTAGCTGCGGGCTTTACTGCTGTTTTCTTAGCCGGAGCCTTAGCTGTTGTTTTTGTTGTAGTTTTAGTTGTAGTCTTCTTGTCGGTAGTGGTCTTCTTAGCAGTTGACTTTGCAGTTGTCTTTTTTGTTGCTGCCATGTTTTCCAAATCCTCCGTTTTATATTGTCGGACATTTATCCCAAATACATATCGTCCGATTTTAGCAATTATTTAACATGTTAAGGGACGGTTCTTTAAAGGCTTTCTTCGGGAGCCGACCGTATGATGCACAAGCGGGTAATATAAATGCGTCGGTACTTAGTGAGACAAGCACAAAGTGCGAAGTCGAACTTAGTATCCGCTACGTATTTATCTTAGCGAGAGCGTGCCCGCGGTGTATCGTGCGGTCGGCTCCCGAAAGTACCCCCTAAAGGAACCGTCCCCCCTTATACAATTTTTAAATCTTTTCTACGCCGAGGAATACTTTCTCGCCGTTGATGTTCCATTCTTTTGCGGCATCATTCTTTGTGCCGTAAAGAACTTCGTTTGCAAGAACCTTGCCAGCGATTGCTGCTTCGTTCTTCTTAACGATTTCAGCAAGCTTGTCGTTTCCGTCGATGTAAAGCTTGATGCGATCCATTACTTCGAAGCCGGAATCCTTACGCATTGTCTGAAGCTTGGAAATGATTTCGTTTACGCAACCTTCTTCGAGAAGTTCTTCTGTAAGGTTGGTATCAAGAACTACAGTTACGTAGTTATCCGCCTCTGTTACATAGCCTTCTTTCTGAGTCATTTCGATGAGGAGGTCTTCCTCTGCGAGTGAAATTTCAACTCCGCCTACTTCAAACTTGATTGCGCCGTCAGCCTTTAACTCTGCCATTGCTTTGTTGCCGTCGACATTTGCAAGGTATTCCTTGATTCCGCCGAGCTGCTTGCCGTATTTAGGTCCGACAGTCTTAAGCTGTGGCTTGAAGTTGTATGTTGTAAGTTCGCTTACATCGTCTGTGAAGGTTACTTCTTTTACGTTTAATTCGTCCTCGATGATTTCTTTGTAGAATTCATCAAGAGTGAAATCTGCTTTTACGAACATATTTGCAATGGGCTGTCTGTTCTTGATTGCGGATGCATTTCTGCAGGCACGACCCATAACTACTGTCTTAAGTACAGCGTCCATGTTCTTTTCAAGCTCTGTATCGATCATCTTTTCGTTAACTTCAGGGAAGTCACAAAGATGAACGGAAATAGGAGCGTTCTTGTCGATTGAACATACAAGGTTTCTGTAGATCTGCTCGCTCATAAAAGGAATCATAGGCGCTGCAGTCTTTGCAATCGTAACAAGTGCTGTGTAAAGAGTCATGTAAGCGTTGATCTTATCCTGCTCCATGCCTTTAGCCCAGAAACGCTCTCTGCCACGACGAACATACCAGTTACTCATTTCATCCACGAAATCGTCAAGCGCTCTGCCTGCTTCGGGGATTCTGTAATTTTCAAGGTTGTTGTCTACTTCGCGGATTGTTGTATTAAGTCTTGATAAGAGCCACTTATCCATTACGGGAAGCTTGTCATAATCAAGTGTGTACTTTGTGGCATCGAACTCGTCGATGTTGGCGTAAAGTACGAAGAATGCATATGTGTTCCAGAGTGTTCCCATGAACTTTCTCTGGCCTTCAACTACTGTTGCGTCAGAGAACTTGTTGGGAAGCCAGGGAGCTGAGTTGGTGTAGAAGTACCATCTGATGGCATCTGCGCCGTGCTTCTTAAGTGCCTCGAAAGGATCTACAGCATTGCCCTTGGACTTACTCATCTTCTGTCCGTTCTCATCAAGCACGAGACCTAAAACGATAACGTTTTCATAAGGACTCTTGTTGAAAAGAAGTGTGGACTCAGCCATAAGTGAGTGGAACCATCCTCTTGTCTGATCGACAGCTTCTGAAATGAACTGTGCGGGGAACTGTGATTCAAAAAGTTCCTTGTTTTCAAAAGGATAGTGATGCTGTGCGAAAGGCATTGCACCTGAGTCAAACCAGCAGTCGATAACTTCGGGAACTCTGTGCATTTCCTTGCCGCAGTCCGGACACTTAATGGTTACTGTATCGATGTACGGACGGTGAAGCTCGATGTTTTCTGCTTCAGCCCTTCCGCTCTTTTCTTTTAATTCTGCTCTGCTTCCGATACATTCGAACTTACCGCATTCGCACTCCCAGATGTTAAGAGGAGTACCCCAGTAACGGTTACGTGAGATAGCCCAGTCCTGAATGTTCTCAAGCCAGTTGCCGAAACGTCCTTTACCGATGGATTCGGGAATCCAGTTAACGGTATTGTTGTTTCTGATAAGGTCGTCTCTTACTGCTGTTTCTTTTATGTACCATGATTCTCTTGCATAGTAGATAAGCGGAGTATCGCATCTCCAGCAGTGAGGATATTCATGCTCGAACTTCGGAGCATCGTATAAAAGCTTTCTGGAAGAAAGTTCTTTGATAACTTCGGGGTCTGCGCTTACTGCGCCTCTTTCCATTTCTGCAGCGGTGGGCTTACATCTCATGCCGCCGAAAGGAGTTTCGGGAAGCATAACGCCCTTGTCGTCAACCATCTGTACAAAAGGAAGGTCGTAATTTCTGCCGACATTCGCATCGTCTTCACCGAAAGCGGGAGCGATGTGAACAATACCGGTACCGTCGGACATTGTAACGTAGTTGTCACATGTTACGAAGAAACCTTTTTTGTTCTGCTTGTCAGCTACTGCTTTTGCACATTCGTATAAGGGTTCGTATTCTTTGTATTCAAGATCCTTTCCGACATATTCTTCAAGGATTTCGTATGCAGCTTCTCCTTCTTTTGCAAGAGGTGAAAGAACGCTGTCCAAAAGTGCTTTTGCCATGTAATATGTGTTGCCGTCGGCTGCTTTTACCTTGCAGTATGTGTCAGAAGGGTTAACGCAGAGAGCAACGTTTGAAGGAAGTGTCCAGGGTGTGGTCGTCCAAGCAAGGAAGAAAGCGTCTTCGTCTTTTACCTTGAAACGAACGATGGCTGAACGCTCTTTTAAGGTCTTATAGCCCTGTGAAACCTCTGCAGTCGAAAGAGGGGTTCCGCAACGGGGACAGTAAGGCACGATCTTAAAGCCCTTGTAAAGAAGGCCCTTATTCCAGATTTCCTTAAGTGCCCACCACTCAGACTCAATATAATCGTCATGATATGTAACATAAGGGTCGTCCATGTCTGCCCAGAAACCAACTGTTCCGGAGAAGTCTTCCCACATGCCTTTGTATTTCCATACGGATTCCTTACACTTGTCGATGAAGGGCTCCATACCATATTCTTCAATCTGTTCCTTGCCGTTTAAACCGAGAAGCTTTTCAACTTCAAGCTCTACGGGAAGTCCGTGGGTATCCCAGCCGGCCTTTCTCGGAACCATATAACCCTTCATGGTACGGTATCTGGGAATCATATCTTTTATGACTCTGGTAAGTACGTGACCGATGTGGGGTTTTCCGTTGGCAGTAGGCGGTCCGTCATAAAATGTATATGTCGGTCCTTCCTTTCTGTTTTCCATACTTTTTCTGAAAATGTCATTTTCTTTCCAGAAATTTTCGACTTCTTTTTCTCTCTGGACAAAATTTAAGTCTGTTTCGACTTTGTTGTACATGGCAAACTCCTTTATTTTATGCAAAAATCAACTATTTATTATATCATTCAAGGTATTACATGTAAAGATTCACAGTTTATTGCAAAACGCACTTTTTTTATGGGGTTTTTACCGAATTACTGTGATTTATGCACATCACAGGGTTATGTTTGTCTAACACCTTGATATTTTAAACATTTTATACTACACTAATCATAGTATGTATGGCTAACATATGTTTTATACAATGGTAAGGAGGAAAAAATAATGGCTTACGTTATTGGTGATTCTTGTGTAATGTGTGGCGCATGTGCAGCTCAGTGTCCCGCAGGTGCTATCTCTGAAGGAGAAGGCAAGTACGAAATCAATCCCGATGCTTGCATCGATTGTGGCGGTTGTGCTGACGGATGTCCCGCAGAAGCTATTACACAGGCATAATTAATTATACGAATTAGTATAAAACGAAGGCAGCTCGTTAAACGAACTGCCTTTTTTATTATCTTTATTCTGTTTCTTCTTTGACAAGCGATCTGTCCATATCCTTGAACTGCGTGTACTTGGGCAGCCACATAAGATTGACGTCGCCGATGGGGCCGTTTCTCTGTTTTGCGATAATTACGGTCGCTTTGTTGGCCTCTTCATTTTCGCTTCTCTCTCTGTCGATAAACATTACAACATCGGCATCCTGCTCGATGGCACCCGATTCACGAAGGTCTGAAAGCTGAGGTCTGTGATCGGATCTTTCTTCTGCCTTTCTGTTTAACTGAGAAAGTGCGAGGATGGGTACCGAAAGCTCTCTTGCAATTGCCTTTAAGGATCTTGAAATCTCCGATACTTCGTTCTGACGGGACTCTGCTTTTTTGGAGCCCGACATTAACTGCAGGTAGTCGATGATAATCATATCAAGGCCCTGCTCCATCTGAAGCTTGCGGCATTTAGATCTTAATTCTGAAACGGTAATACCGGGCGTATCGTCAATTGCAAGTAAAGATTTTCCGACTGTTTCCGCACCTTCGATAAGTGCGGCCCACTCGCTGTCTGCCAAGTTACCGGTACGAAGTTTCTGTGAGTCAACGTGTGATTCCTGGGATAAAAGACGTTTTACGAGCTGTTCCTTGCTCATTTCCAGCGAGAAAATCGCAACATGCTTTCTCTCGACTGCTGCCACGTGAATGGCGATGTTTAAAGCAAGTGCTGTCTTACCCATTGAAGGACGTGCTGCTAAAAGAATCAGATCCGAAGGCTGGAAACCTGTGGTCTTGTAATCTAGATCCGTAAATCCAGAAGCAATACCGGTTACGGTTCCGTCGGTATTGTGAGCTTTTTCGATATTCTTTAAGGA
>JAFYHV010000085.1 GCA_017538995.1 Lachnospiraceae bacterium
ATCGTATCTTTTAAGGTCTTCTTTCTTGGAAAGATATATTTTGGCTTTCTGGGATTGTTTTTCGAGAGGTCCGATCTGTCTGTCGAGTTCGGAAAGAATATCCGTTACACGAAGAAGATTTGCTCTTTCGTTTTCCAGTTTTTTTAAGGTTTCAACTTTTCTTCTTTTAAATTTAACAATACCTGCGGCTTCGTCGAAAAGTTCTCTTCTGTCTTCGGGCTTGGAACTTAAGATTTTATCAATCTGACCCTGTCCGATGATGGAATAACCTTCTTTACCGATACCGGTATCATAAAAGAGTTCGTTTACATCCTTTAATCTGCAGACGGTTCCGTTAATAAGATATTCGGACTCGCCCGAACGGTAAATTCGTCTGGCAACGGTAACTTCATCAAAGTCAATTGCCAGTGCGTGGTCGGAATTATCAAGAGTAATCGCAACATATGCAGAACCAACGGGTTTTCTTAACTGAGTACCCGAAAAAATAACATCCTGCATGGATGCTCCTCTTAACTGTTTGATTCTCTGTTCTCCGAGAACCCATCTTACAGCATCGGCTACATTACTTTTACCCGAGCCGTTAGGTCCTACAATTCCGGTGATTCCGTTTGTAAACTGGAACGATATTTTATTTGCAAAAGACTTGAAGCCCTGGACTTCAATGCTTTTTAAATACATTTTAATCTTCCTTTGCGAGTATTTTTATGCCGTTGTAAGCCGCGAGCTGTTCGGCTTCCTTTTTATTATGTCCTTCTCCGGAGCAAATCATTTCATCATTGATAAAAAGTCCAACCACAAAATGCTTGTCATGATCGGGGCCTGTCTCTTCGATTACCTTATATTCAAGAGACATATTGTCCTTGGACTGAACATAAATCTGCATACGGCTCTTTGAATCTACAAAGAGCTGGTTTTCTGAAATGTCGTTTAAAAGGAACTTTTCAATATAATCCTTGGCAGCCATATATCCGAATTCAAGATAAACAGCGCCGATAATTGCTTCGAAAACATCAGAAAGAATGGAATTTCTGTTTCTTCCGCCGCTTGCATCTTCGCCCTTTCCTAAAAGAATAAATTCGGAAAGATTCATTCTTTTGGCAGTAAAAGCTAAAGAAGGCTCACAAACAAGAGAAGCACGAAGCTTCGAGAGTTCGCCTTCAGGCATATCGGGATGATGTTTGAAAAGAAAGTCCGAAGATACTATTTCAAGAACGGCATCGCCTAAGAATTCGAGTCTTTCATAATCTTCCCATTTATTAACTTTTAATTCATTGACAAATGACGAATGCGAAATAGCGCTTTTAAGATTGGCCGTATCGGCAAATTTAAGCCCTATCAGTTCCTGTAATTTATCAAGCTTCTCGTCAATATTCATTACTTGCGTTCCATTACCTTTTCAATCAATAATACAGCTTCACCTACATTGGAGATGGTTTCAACATCTTCTCCGTCAAGTGAAATATCAAGGGCATCTTCAACGCCTATAATAATCTGGTAAACATCCAGTGAATCAGCGCAGAGATCGCCTATAAAGGTAGTTTCTTCTGTTATTTCCTTAGGGTCTACATTTAAGATTTCAACAATCTTTTCCCTTAAAACATCAAATATCATCTTCCTTAATTAATCCTCCTGGATCTGAGTGATGGCAAAACTTTCACTCATTAGTTCGAGCATACCGCTCTGTTTAAATCTTATGCACTGATTAAGCGCATTCTTTATTTCTTTGGCTTTTGAATTGCCGTGACCTTTTACAACCAGGCCTTTTAATCCTAAAAGAGGCGCTCCGCCGTACTCAGACGAAGAAAAACTCTTAACCGTACCTCTTAATGCAGGTTTAACAAGCGCTCCGCCGATCTTGCTTCTGGCATTTGAAAGCATGGATTCTTTAATCTTGGCAATAAGCGTATTGGAAAGGCCTTCATATAATTTAAGAATTACATTTCCTACAAATGCATCGCAGACTATAACGTCCACATTGCCTTCGGGAATTTCTCTTGCTTCAACGCTTCCGATAAAATTAATATCGGGACAGCCTTTTAAAAGAGGAAATGTATCTTTTACGAGCGCGTTTCCTTTCTCTTCTTCGGCTCCGATATTTACAATACCGACTCTGGGATTTTCAATTCCCATCATTTTATTCATATATATACTGCCCATTTTTGCAAACTGTAAAAGATTGATGGGCTTGGAATCCACATTCGCACCACAGTCAATAAGGAGGGAAAATCCCTTTGCTGTAGGAATAAGCGGAGCAAGAGGCGGTCTGTCCACGCCTTTGATTCTTCCGACTATAACCTGACCGCCGACTAATACGGCGCCGGTACTTCCGCAGGATACAAAAGCATCCGCTTCTTTATTCTTAACCATCTGCATTCCTATTACTATGGAAGAATTCTTTTTCTTTCTTATAGCGGCAACAGGCGGTTCTGTCATTGTTATAATTTCAGTGGCATTAACTGTTTTAAGGCGTTCTTTATCAAACTCGAGACCTTCGAGTTCCTTATTAATGAGTTCTTCAACGCCTACAAGATAGACTATTAAGTTTTGATTATCTTTCAACGCGTTAATTGCACCTTTGACCACTTCCTTGGGGGCATTGTCACCACCATGAGCATCAAGCGCAACCTTAACAAAATCACTCATTTTTGTACCTCAAAAATATAGCTAATGTCCATAAAAATACAACTATAAATATACATAAAATCACGTGAAAAATCAATAAATTCTTTAATATAAACTTTTTTGTTGACAAAGTTATTTTCAAACTGTATACTCTTTAACGTACGAATAAAAAAGATACAGGGAATTGGAGGTGTAAAGATATGTCTATTTGTCCTAAGAACAAATCATCCAAAAGCCATAGAGATAAAAGAAGAGCAAACTGGAAGATGGGAGCAACAACATTAGTTAAATGTTCCAAGTGCGGCGCTTTGACCGTACCTCACAGAGTATGTAAAGCTTGCGGATGCTACAACAAGAAAGAGATTATTAAATTAGACGAAGAATAAATCACTTTCGATTTTAAGATAATAAACCTTCCATTAAGGAAGGTTTTTTTATTACTCTTCTGCATTAAAAAGGCGCCGGAATTAATCCGACGCCTCTGTTTCTTTTATGATAGGTTAATTAAACGCTGGCCTGGCAAACTGTGATTGCGATAACACCAACGATATCCTGCCATGAACATCCTCTGGAAAGGTCATTAACGGGCTTTGCGATACCCTGAAGGATAGGTCCGTAAGCATCAGCCTTAGCAAGTCTCTGAACGATCTTGTAGGAAATGTTACCTGCATCGAGGTTAGGGAAGATAAGAACGTTAGCCTTACCTGCAACGTCTGAGTTGGGAGCTTTTGACTTAGCAACCGAAGGAACGATTGCAGCGTCAAGCTGGAATTCACCGTCAACTACGAGGTCAGGATACTGCTCTTTTGCGATTCTTGTAGCTTCAACCATCTTGTCAACCAAAGGATGCTTTGCAGAACCAACTGTAGAATGTGAAAGCATTGCACATACAGCCTTCTCTCCTACGAGGCTTTCGAAGCTTTCTGCGGAAGAAGCAGCGATTGCAGCAAGTTCTTCTGGATTGGGATCCTGAACAAGACCTGAATCTGCGAAGATGAATGTTCCGTTTGCGCCGTATTCACAGTTGGGAACGTCCATTATAAAGAATGCGGAAACAAGCTTGCAGCCTGCTTTTGTCTTAAGAATCTGAAGTGAAGGACGAAGTGTATCTGCTGTTGAATGGCAGGCACCTGCAACAAGTCCGTCAGCATCTCCTGCTTTTAAAGCAACAATACCAAAGGTAATTGTATCGCTTAAAAGAATCTCTCTCGCCTGCTCGGGTGTCATACCCTTAGCTTTTCTGGTTTCGTAAAGAAGATTAACATAGTCTTCAAGTTTGTCGCTGGTTGCGGGATCGATAATACCTGCTTTTGAAATATCTACGCCTGTAGCCTTTACATGAGCATCGATTTCATCCTTTGAACCGATAAGTACGATGTTTGCAATACCTTCTTTGATTGCGCCTTCAGCAGCATAGTATGTTCTGTCATCCATTGTTTCGGGAAGAAGAATTGTCTTGCTCTGGAGTTTTGCTTTTTCTTTGATTCTGTCAACAAATGCCATTTTTATATTCTCCTTTAAATTAATTTACATTCGGAAATAGTCCGTGTCCTTTACAGACATTGTTATTATACATTCAAAGTTTTTCGCATTCAATATTAAGTTTTTAGTTCTTTCACAAAAATCGATGGTTTTAAATTCCTTTTTATATCATCCACATAACAAACCCAGAGTTTTTCTTTAGCCCTGGTCATGGCAACATAAAAGAGGCGCCTCTCCTCTTCTGTTTCCTCTTTGCCAAAGGCTCTTTTATGAGGCATATTCCCTTCATTAACATCAGGAATATAAACCTCGTCCCACTCTCTGCCTTTTGAAGCATGTATTGTACAGATTCTAAGTTTGTTTGTGCCGTCATCTTCTTTTTGTTCTGCGTTTTCAACATTTTCGTCTTTTATAAGATTGAAGTAATCGATGAAATCCTCTTTCTTTGTAAACTCTCTGGCAATAGCTTTAAGTTCCTCATATTCAGTCTCGTATTTAATACCTTTTTCAAAAAGATACTTTTCATATCCGATAACTTTCATTATATAAATAAGAGCTTCAAACGAATCAAGTTTACATAATTCTTTTAGATTTCTTTCGAGTTTAAAGATATTAACTGCAAGATATTTCTTTTTTCTCGAACACTCAAATAAGTTTACATAACTATAGCAATCATCATTGTAACGCTCTTTCAGTCTGCACTCATTAAGGAAGTTTCTTGATATATAACGATTTGGTTTATTGGCAATTTTCAAAAGATTGGCATATGTATTCTCTCCTGCGGCAATCTTAAAATATGTAAGAAAATCCTCTATCATTTCATTATTCTTAATTCTGATGAAAGTTTTTTCAGTTATATAAGGAACATTGTATTTCAAAAGACAGTACTGCAGGGAATCCTGTATATTATTTGTTCGTAAAAGAATCGCTACGCTTTTACCTCGTAAAAGACTCTCCTTTGCTTCTTTTACGATTACTTCATATTCCTCTTTGTAAGTATCAAAGGATTTAAGTTTAAACTCTCCGCTTTTTGCATCTTTTACCGGTACGATTCTTTTATCAAATCGCAAAGAATTAAAAGAAATTAGGTTCATTCCCGCTTTTACGATACTTTTCATACTTCTGTAATTTGTTTCAAGCTTTAAAACATCGGCATTGAATTCTTTCTTAAACTTAAGACATATGTCGCTTGAAGAACCTCTGAAAGCATAGATTGACTGATCTTCATCTCCTACAGCAAACACGCCTTTACCTTCAAAGAGCTTTTTTACCATTTCATACTGCTTCAGATTTATATCCTGAAATTCGTCAATCAGGCAATAAGAATATTTATCCTGCCATTTCTTTAAGAAATCCGGATTTTCTACAAACATTTTCTCAACCAAAAATACAAAATCGTCATAATCAATCATGTTTCTTGAATCGGTTTCCTCTTTATACAGTTCAAGCATCCGCTTAAACTTATCAGGCTCGACACTTTTTGATACATAATCATTCAGATTAAGATCCAGATTTTTAACTTTTGATATTTCATCGAGGATTTCGTTTAAATCAAGGCGCACAATATCAAGGTTCATATCCATCAGAACCATTTTTAAGATATTTAGTTTTTCTTTTAGGGAAATAATATAGAAGTTTTCAGACTTAAAGTCTCTGATAATCGAATAAAACAGTGCGTGAAACGTGCAGAAAGTAACTTTGGAATCACCTGTATATTCTTTTTCGAACCTTGACTTCATCTGACCAGCCGCAGCTTTGGTGAATGTAATCACCAGGATTTTATCAAAAGGTAAATTGTATGCTTTGTTTAAATATATAACCCTTTGAGTCAAAACCGCAGTTTTTCCGGAGCCGGGTCCCGCTGTAACCAAGAGGGACCCCGGACTCGCTTTAATAACACTTATTTGGTTTTCATCAAATGTCATTCGATAATTTGTCTATGGCCGCTTTAATTCTTTTAAGCGACTCCTCCTTTCCGAGAACCTCGAGGATCTCGGTCGCACCGCACGGAGTCATCTGTTTTCCGGAAAGAGCACATCTTACGGGCCAGAGAATCGTTCCGTTCTTAATCTCCTTCTTTGCGGCAAAATCAACGAGTAATGCATATAATTCGTCGTTGTTGTAACCTTTTTCATCGAGATTTTCAAGTACGGGCAGTATTTCTTTTAAAGCTTCAAGGGATGTTGCTTTATCGGATTTCATCTTTTTATGAACATACATTTCACTGTCGTATTCGGGAACAGCCTCAAAGAAATCGATATGGTCGGGAATATCAGGGAAAACTTCGATTCTTGTCTTAACCATTTCTGCAATCTTCTTAAAATCAAGATCTTTTGAGATTGTGTTTTTAATATAAGGAAGTGCTTTCTCATAAAAAGCATCGAAATCCATTGCTTTAATGTATTCGCCGTTCATCCATTTTAACTTGGTATAGTCAAATACGGCGGGTGATTTGTTGATATGTCTGTAATCAAAAGCTTTTATGAGCTCATCAAGAGACATAATCTCCTGATTGCCTTCGGGACTCCATCCTAAAAGAGCCACAAAGTTAACGATAGCTTCCGATAAAAAGCCCTGCTCGATTAAATCTTCATATGAAGAATGACCGCAGCGTTTTGAAAGTTTCTGATGATTTTCGTCTGTAATCAAAGGACAATGAACATATACGGGCACTTCCCAGCCGAAAGCTTCGTAAAGTCTGTTGTATTTAGGTGATGATGAAAGATACTCATTACCACGTACAACATGTGTAATGCCCATAAGATGGTCATCGACTACGTTTGCAAAGTTATATGTAGGGAAGCCGTCGGACTTGATAAGAATCATATCATCAAGCTCCGCATTGTCTACACTGATATCTCCGTAAATCTCATCATGGAATGTGGTTGTGCCCGTATTAGGATTATTCTGTCTGATAACATAGGGCTTTCCGGCCTTTAAATTAGCCTCAACTTCTTCTTTTGACAAAGATAAGCAGTGCTTGTCGTATACATTGATTTCCTTGTCACCTTCAACTCTGGTCAAGGTAGCAAGTCTTTCCTTATCACAGAAACAGTAATAAGCCTCGCCTTTTTCAACGAGTTTCTTGGCATATTCAAGGTAAATACCGCTCTTCTGTCTGTCAGACTGAACATAAGGTCCGAATCCTTTGTCTTTGTCGGGACCTTCATCATGAATAAGGCCTGTTTTCTCAAGAGTTCTGTATATAATGTCTACCGCACCTTCAACATATCTTTCCTGGTCGGTATCTTCAATTCTTAAAATATAATCTCCGCCTTCATGCTTTGTAATAAGGTAAGCATAAAGAGCCGTTCTTAAATTTCCGACATGCATTCTGCCTGTGGGCGAAGGAGCAAATCTTGTTCTGATCTTGGTCATTTTTGATTTAAAAACCCTAAAATAAGGATTATTCCTTTCGTTATTTTAAAAAATCGAAATTTATTATACCATAAAATATACAAATAATTTAAAAATTTCAAAAATTATAATATAATTACACTTGTTTGAATTAATTCTAATTCATTCACACATGATTTTTTTCGTAGAAAATAATTAAATAAGGAGAAATCTATGATTAAATCAGACCAGCACATGCACTCTTCCTTTTCGGGAGACAGCAAAGCTCAAATACCGGATATAATCAATTCCGCAATCGAAAAGAATCTCGATACAATATGTCTTACAGACCACTTCGATCCTCTTTTCCCATGTTATCGCGAGGATGAGGATAATATCTTCGAGCTTGATACAGTTAAGTACAACGAAATTGCCGTGAAACTTCGTAACGACGAAGAGATACAGTCAAAAATAAATGTAAGAGTCGGTGTTGAACTCGGTATATATCCTAAAGTTTATGATATGTGTAAAGATATCGCCAAAGAATATCCTTACGATTTTATCATCCTTTCATCTCACACCGCAGGAGGAATCGATCCTTACTGGCCCGAGTACTGGGAAGGCAAAGATCCGATAGACGGAATTAAGATGTATTATGAGGAAATCCTTCAGAACCTGCAGAATTACGATGATTTTGATGTGTACGGACACCTTGATTACTGCGTAAGATACACAAAAACCACTCCCGAACAGAGAAGCCTTAAACATTATAAGGAAATAATCCGTGAAATCTTCAGAATCATTGTAGATGAAGGAAAAGGTATAGAAATCAATTCCGGCGGATTAAGACGAAAAGGCTTCGAGCTTTTCAACCCCAGCACCGAAATTCTTTCCTTTTATAAAGAATGCGGCGGTAAAATCATCACATTCGGAAGTGATGCGCATACACCCGAAGATGTCGCATACGGAATAAAAGAAGCAGGCGATATCTTAAAAAATATAGGTTTTGAGTATATTGCCGATTTCAAAGAAAGAAAGATTAATTTTACAAAGATATAAAATAAGAAAAGATTTGGAAGAAAACTTCCAAATCTTTTTAATTTTCAAAGTATTTAACTTCTCGGATGAGTCTTGTCATACACATCTCTTAAATGATTCTGTGTATTGTTAAGATAAATCTGAGTGGTGGAAATATCGGAATGTCCGAGCATTTCCTGTACAGCCTTAAGTTCTGCTCCGTTTTCTACAAGATGCGCAGCAAACGAATGTCTCAATGTATGAGGTGTAATGTCGGCATCGATGCCGGCCATTTTGGTATAACTCTTAATCAGTTTCCAGAATCCCTGTCTGGACATCTGTGAACCCGAGCAGTTTACAAAGAAATACTTGGATTCGTTATTCTCAAGAAGAACGTCTCTCGAATTTAAGATATATTCGGTCATTGCATTATGGGCCTTGGTTCCGAACGGAATAAGCCTTTCTTTTTTCAAATCACGAATCTTAATAAAATCCATGTTTAAGTTAATGTCTGAATTCTCGAGAGAAATAAGTTCGCTTACTCTGATACCCGTAGCATATAAAAGCTCAAGCATTGCCTTATCCCTGATCTGCTTGGGTGTTTTACCCGAAGGCTGTTCAAGAAGAAGGGTTACTTCGTTCTTCGATAAAATGCTGGGCATTTTCTTTTCTATTTTAGGAGCCTTTAAATCTTTGGCTACATCATCTTCGCAAACCTGTGAATATTGTAAGAAAGCAAATAATGCTTTGACAGAAGCTACGCTTCTGGAGATTGAGGCATTGGCAAAGTTTTCTTCAAACATGGAATCAATGTAAGCTTTGAGATCTTCATAAGTTACATCTTCCCATTTGTTGATACCTTTATCCTTCAAATAGGAAACAACTTTAAGCAAATCCCTCTTATATGACATCTCAGTATTATTGGACGTTTTTTTCTTATTATGTATATAATCTATGAAGAGCTGAATCTGCTTTTCCATAATACCTTCCAAACCCCAAGTTAGTAAAAGCGGTCAACTAATTATGTTAATCGTTGACTGCATAAGTTATTATATTAAAAACAGGTCAAAAAAGCAATTAAAAAAATGTAATTTCTTTCGAAAAATTCCCTATTTTTAGGCACTTAAAAAAGGTGTTTCTATATCTTGAATAAGAAAATAGAATTATAACAATATATAGGAAAGTGGACAAATTGAGATATTTATGTCAATTAAATAACGGTTTATTTTATTTATGAAAATCACTTATGTAAATCTATAATTATTGACTGAAAAGGTCATCGTAAAAGAGCCAAAAAGGGACGGTTCCGTTTTGGCTTTTTTTACCATTTTAGAACCGTCCCTAAATGTTCATTTTATATTTTAGTTGATTTCGTCGAGATATTTTCTTACACTAACCAGTTTTACAACCAGACAGAAAATATCGATTGCCTGTGAAAGTTCATCGATAGGAGGATATGTAGGAGCAATACGAATGTTTGAATCAAAAGGATCCTTCTTGTAAGGATATGTAGCTCCTGCTCCCGTCATTGTAACTCCGGCTTCCTTACATCTTGCGATAATCTCTTTTGCACATCCGTCAAGTGAATTGAAAGAAATGAAGTAGCCGCCGTGAGGATTGGTCCAGGAACCGATGCCTAAACCACCGAGTTCTTTTTCGAGTTTTTCATGAACCATTTCAAACTTAGGTCTTAAGATATCAGCATGCTTCTTCATATGTTTCTTCATACCGTCGAAATTCTTGAAGTATCTTACATGTCTTAACTGATTAAGTTTGTCATGACCGATGGTCTGAATTGTAATTACACTCTTAATAAATTCAAGGTTCTTCTTCGAAGTACCAAGCGCTGCTATACCGCTTCCCGGGAATGTGATCTTAGAGGTTGAACAGAACTTGTAAACCATATCGTCATTTCCGTTTTTACAGCATTCAGCGTATATTTCAAGGATATTATCCTGATTGTCATCATATAAATGATGAATATTGTATGCATTGTCCCAGTAGATTCTGAAGTCTTCTGCTGCGGGCTTTAATGCAGCGAATCTTTTAACAACTTCATCCGAATAAGAAATACCGGTAGGATTAGCATATTTAGGTACACACCAGATACCCTTTACAGCGGGATCATTATTTACATACTCTTCTACCATATCCATGTCAGGTCCGTCTGCCTTCATGGGAATGTTAATCATTTCAATGCCAAACTGCTCGGTAATGGCAAAATGTCTGTCATATCCGGGAACCGGGCAAAGGAATTTAACCTTATCAAGTTTGCACCAGGGTGTCGAACCGCAAACTCCTAAAATCATTGAACGACAAACCGTATCATACATAATATTAAGGCTTGAGTTACCGAAAACAATTACATTGTCGGGTGAAATGTTCATCATATCACCCATTAGTTTTCTGGCTTCGGTAATTCCCAAGAGTTCACCGTAGTTTCTACAGTCTATTCCGGCTACGGATTTAAACTCAGACATAGGATTTAATGTATTGAAGAAATCTGCTTCCATATCAAGCTGTTCAGCTCCGGGAAGCCCTCTGGCCATATTGAGTTTAAGGCCTTTGGCTTTCATATCTTCATACTCGTTAAGGAACTCGTTTTTAAGTTCCATAAGTTCGTCTTTGGTAAGTAAAGAGTACTCTTTCATAAAATCTTAAGTTTCCTTTAGAAACTGCTCCTTTTAGCATTTAATCATTAACGTTTATTATTTTAATACTACAAGGACAAATCTTCAAGAAAAATAACAACTTTTTTGCACCAAAAAACCCCTTACTTTCGCAAGGGGTTTTAATTTTACTTAGCATAATCAATAACTCTAGTTTCTCTGATGACATTAACCTTAACCTGACCGGGATATTTAAGTTCATCCTCAATCTTCTTGGAAATGTCATGAGCAAGTAATACCATATCGTCATCTGTGATTTTATCAGGTATTACCATAACACGTATTTCTCGTCCTGCATGAATAGCAAAAGATTTTTCAACGCCGTCAAAATTGTTGGATAATTCTTCAAGTTCTGTAAGTCTTGTAGTATATGCACCTAACGTTTCTCTTCTTGCACCGGGTCTTGCTGCCGAAATAGCATCCGCAGCCTGAACAATACGTGCGATAAGAGATGTAGGTTCAACATCGCCGTGGTGTGATTCAACCGCATTTATAACAATTGCGGGCTCATGATATTTACGGCAAAGCTCGGTACCGAGTGTAACATGTGTACCTTCCTGGTCATGATCGACTGCTTTTCCGACATCATGAAGAAGTCCTGCTCTTCTGGCCATCTTTGCATCCAGACCGATTTCTTCTGCAAGAAGACCTGCAATATGAGCAACTTCAATTGAATGCTTAAGTGCATTCTGACCGAAACTTGTACGGAAATGTAATTTACCGAGAATTTTAATGAGTTCGGGGTTAACTCCGTGAACACCTGCCTCAAGTGCAGCATTCTCGCCTTCCTCTTTCATTATGTTCTCGACTTCTTTCTGTGCCTTTTCAACCGACTCTTCAATCTTTGCGGGATGAATTCTGCCGTCAAGAATAAGTTTTTCAAGAGCAATTCTTGCAACTTCTCTTCTTACAGCATCAAAGCCGGATAAAACAACAGCTTCGGGAGTATCGTCGATAATAAATTCAACACCCGTCATCTGTTCAAGGGTTCTGATGTTTCGACCTTCACGTCCGATGATTCTTCCCTTCATATCATCATTGGGAAGGTTAACAACGGAAATTGCCACATCTGAAACATGATCTGCGGCACAACGCTGAATGGCGTTAACAACATACTCCTTGGCTTTCTGAGAACTCTCGTCCTTCACCTGGTTTTCCATTTCTTTAATCCGGACGGCTTTCTCGTGTTTCAAATCATCTTCAACAATTCTTAACAAATACTCTTTTGCTTCTTCAGAGGTATAACCTGAAATACGTTCAAGTTCTTTCAATCTTTGCTCGTTAAGTTTAGAAACGGATTCTTTTTCTTTAGCCAATTCTGCTTCTTTCGAAGAAATTGCTGCTTCTTTACGCTCGATCTGTTCGAGTTTCTTGTCTACACTTTCTTCTTTCTGCTGAACTCTTCTTTCGCTTCTCTGAAGTTCAGCTCTGCGTTCCTTGTTTTCTTTTTCGATCTCATTTTTGTACTTTATTGATTCTTCCTTGATCTCAAGCAAACCTTCACGTTTCTTTGCTTCAGCTGTCTTTAATGCTTCATCAAGAATTTCACGAGCTTTTTCTTCGGCATTACCGATTTTGCTCTTGATATTGTTTCTATAAACAAAATATGTGATCAGGACGGAAACAAGCGCAACAAGAATGGCAACAATTAATATGGTTACAAGAAAAACAACCACACTAACTTCTCCAAACATTGATAGTCTTACCTCCTTATTAAATTATCATTGTACAGTATGTACAGGGCATAATAACCCCATATTTTAAATTACAACATTTATATCTTATATTGTTTAAAAAAATATGTCAAGAATTATTGTAAACCAAAATGCCTTTTGAACCACAAAATACTGTATTTTTAATCCTTCAAGGCACTATGAATTGAATCGTAAGAAAAACCCTTACCAAGCAGGTATCTGATCTGCTTTTGCTTTTCATCAAAATCGGCATTTTCAAAATCATAATGTCTTTTTTCCAAAAGCTTTATAATCAGTTCTTTTTCATCAGACAAACTGCCTTCTTCTGATAACTCGGCATATATTTTTTCCGCCAGATTCATATCTACTCTTTTGGATGAAAGAGCCACCATTATGTCACGTTTACTCTTCTTGGAACTCTTACCCTCTATAAAACCTCTGATAAAACGCTCGTCATTTATAAGCCTTTCCTGTTTGAGCTTATCAATAACTGTATCTATGATATCTGAAGGATATAAATCTTCCCTGAGTTTGTCTCTTATCATACCTTCCGTCATATCTCTTCCGGTTATTATTTTAAGACTTCTGTCCAATGCTCTTTTAGGAAGAATTTCAAGAAAGATTTCTTTGAAAACCTCTTCAGACATTTCTCCTAATTTTATGTCGTATTTGGCTATATCGCTTTTATATAAAGCAAAAGTTACGCCTTCGGCCTCTATTTTCTTTTTATTGGATTTAAAATCTGTGATATTTTTAATTTCCATGTCTTATCCTCTAAACAAAAAAGCCCGAAACCAAATTGATTTCGGGCTTTGAAATTATAATAAACTATTTGTCTGTTTCAGAAGGAACATCCTGAAGATCGAAATGAGTTCTTACTGCATTTTCAACTTCTTTTAATACATCGGGATTGTCCTGAAGATAAATCTTGGCATTCTCTCTGCCCTGTCCGATTTTATTTCCCTGATAAGCATACCATGCGCCGGATTTATTAATTACATCAATCTCGGTTGCAAGATCAAGAAGGTCGCCTACGAAAGAAATACCTTCACCGAACATAATATCAAATTCAGCCTCTTTGAAAGGAGGAGCAACTTTGTTCTTTACAATCTTTGCTCTGGTTCTGTTACCAACAACTTCGCCGTTAACCTTGATGGAATCAACTTTCTTGATTTCCATACGAACGGATGAATAGAACTTAAGTGCATTACCACCGGTTGTAACCTGAGGGTTACCGTAGAATACACCAACCTTTTCACGAAGCTGGTTGATAAATACTACTGTACAGTTTGTTTTACCGATTGCACC
>JAFYHV010000086.1 GCA_017538995.1 Lachnospiraceae bacterium
AAACTCCCATTCATCGGATTCATGTCCCGTCTCTTCTTTAAGTTCTCTTTTTGCGGCTTCAAGAGCATCCTCGGCTTCCCTGGAATCCTCGCAATTATATTCTCTGCCGCCTTTTCTTTCGATTCCGCCTGCGGGAAACTCTGTGGTAACTTTCCTTATTCCCTGTCTGAACTGGCGGACACATATGTAATTTCCTTCAGTGTCCGTAGCAACGATTACAACATAGTCTCTTCTCGAGTAGCTGTAATACGGTTCGAAGACTCTTCCGTCGGGAAAACGGTATGTGGATTTCCTGAAATCAATCCATTCGTCCTCGATTATGTGCTCCGTTTTTATCTCTTCCCACTCAAGGGGATCTTTCTTACCTGGTTCCATTAATTATTTTCCATTCACTGATAAGTTTTTCCATATTCCACGCCGCATTCGCGGGGCTCGTGGAAGGAAGGCATATGCATTCTCTTCCTAAAATCGGGAATACATATTTATTATACATTTTCTCCGCAGTTTTTCCATTTACAAACAGTAGAGAAATACGGGTATTTTCTAGAAGTTTGGTCAAATCGTTGGCTTTTACGTTTTTTATGCTCGAATCCGATGAGCCCGTTATCTCGCAGGACTCAATCACATCCCAGACTGCTATATGATTTCGTAAAAGAAATGCTTTCTTTTCTTCTATGCTTTTCGGCACCTCTTCACCAAAAACTGCTGCCGTGACTTTCCAGAATCTGTTTTGCGGATGACCGTAAAAGAAGCCCTGCTCCCTCGACTTAACCGACGGGAAACTGCCGAGAATTAAGATCTCTGAATTTTCGTCATATACGGGCGGGATCGGGTGATTGATTCTTTTAGGGTTTTTATCCATATGACAACCTGCTTTTCATAAAACACTTTTAAACCAATATTATTCTAACATGAAAAGGCCCAAAGAAATATATTCTTTGGGACCTGTTAACTCTTATAATTTGACTTTTTCGGAAAATTAAGCCTGTTATCTTAAATCTTTTACCATGTGGATATCATCCGCATAAGTACCGTCGTCGTATTTGTTGGCGTTCGGATTTCTGCCGGTTTCCTTGAAGCCGAGGCTTTCGTAGAGATGATATGCTCTGTCGTTTCCGCCGATTACGATGAGTTCGGCCTGCTCAAAGCCTAATTCTTTTACGATCTCAAGCATACGCTTCATCATCATTCTGCCAAGGCCGAAGCCTGTGTATTTCTGGTAAAGCGCGATTCCGAGCGATGCACGGTGGGCGCTTCTTCTGGTGCCGCCAACCTGTAAGAACGAGCAGTTGCCCGCATGTTCTCCGTCTACAAACGCAAGCATCAAAAGACCTTTAGGCGAATCGTTATGTTCTTTTAAGAACTCTTCTTCGCTTTCGGTAGTATACTGAACTTCGTCCGATTCACACATTAAAAATCTGGTCTCGCCGGTAACTGTTTTAAGATATTTAATCAGCATATCGGCTTCTTCGATTTTAGGGCTCCTGAATACTACTTCTCTTCCGTTTAATATATGTCTTTCTTCTTCTAAAATCATAATCCTCTCTCCTTTTTAACCATTATACTCGTTTCGTAAAATCGAGTAAAACATTCTGCCTTCATATTTTCCGTGTCTGTAAAAATAATCACGAAGCGTTCCTTCGTAGGTAAATCCGCATTTTTCGATCACGCGTTTTGAAGGAAGGTTTGAGGGTCTGACACAAATCTGGATCTTGTGAAAATTTATCTTATCAAATCCGTAAGCTATAACTGCTTTAGTTGCTTCGGTCGCATATCCTTTTTTCTGGAAGGCAGTTCCGATGCAATACTCAATTTCTCCGAAATGATTGTTTGTATCAACTAAAAAATATGCGATCTGACCGATGCATTCGCCGGACTCTTTTTCGATGACTGCCCAGCGGAAATAATTGTCGCTTTTATATCCGCCGATGTATTTATCCAGGAGTCCTTTGACGGCTTCCTTTGTCTTGTAGGATGGTTCTCCGTATTTATCCTGAACTTCATCGTCTGAAACCCAGTTTCTCATCATTGATTCGGTATCTTCATAAGTAAACCGTCTTAACAAAAGTCTTTCGGTTTCGATTTCAAGTGTTCCGCAGGTATTAAGGCCTGATTTATCTGCCGGCTTTTCAGCCTTCTTATTTTCATTAATCAAGGACAGGGCTTCTTCGAAACTCACACATTTTGCATATCTTTCAGGCCACATGAATTCATTGTAAAAACGATAAGCATTCTCGGCACTCATAAATTCATTGGTTTTCATTGTGGAATTGCAAAGCGCCGGAACAATCATTTCAAAACCGTTTTCAAATCCGCTCTTTATTGTGGCATCCATGCAGAAATCTGTCATAAGACCGACTGCGATAACAGTCTTTTCATCCTTATCTTTTAAATATTTTAAAAGACCTGATGATGCATGAAATGCACTGTTTACGCTCTTGTCAAAGATTTTTTCTCCCACGTTGGGTGCAAACCCTTCATATATTTCAAACGCCTCGTCTCCAACAGAAAAGCCGCTGCCCGGACCGTCATCATGTCTTACAAAGACAACTTCCGTTCCTTTTTTTCTGGCTTCCGCAATGAGAGTCGAAACATTGGTTTTAAATATGTCAAACTCATATAAGTTTTCGTTTGTTATCCCTTTTTGTGTATCTATTACAAGAAGTACCATTTTTATGCCCTCTCCCAGCTAAAATTACAATTATTCTGGTAATACTAAAGCCGCCTTTTCAGACGGCTTTTTAATCACGAACCTGTGCCCGAATATTTGCCTGCTCCCCACATCCATATTCTGTATGAGATGTAAAAGAAAATCAAGCCGTACACGGGTGAAAACCAGGTAAGGAAAGGTATTTCCTGAGGACGTAAAATTACGAGACTCGGGAAGTACGCTATAAAAGCTATCGGAATTATAAATGTAAATATAATTCTGAAAAACAGCGGGAATATGGTTACGGGATACTTTGCGTAATCCCTGAATTTGTTCATTGTAACCATAATATATCCCGAGTTTTGAAGGAAAAAGCAGCTTGCCGCAGCTATGTTCATGATTGAAACCATGAAAAGCGAAGCCGCGATGATTGCCACGATTAATGCTGCGATATTAAAAAATGTTACCGGCAGCTTAAGCTTGTACCATGCATAAATGATGGTACCCATTCCTACGAAAAACTGTCCCAAGCCCTTGGTATCAAAGTCTTCCGAAATAAAGTAAAAGAAGATATTGATGGGGCGGAAGCAGTATTTGATAAAATCGCCTTCATAAACGTAATGTCTTAAATTCCAGTTGTTATCAAAGAGACACTGAAGCGGTGTTAACGCAACCAGTGAGAAGCCATATAAGAAAAGCATCTCATGGTATGACCATCCGCAGACACTGGGGAAGTTTAGGAACATAATGTAAAAGGCCAGCAGTTCGGATATATCTGTTAAAATCATTCCGATCATGGAAATGATAAAGTCCGAACGATAACTCATTTTACTTTTTATGTCCTGAATAATTATTTTTCTGTAAATTGATATGTAAAATCCTAATCTTTTCATTTTAGCCTCCGTTCACCGTGATTATTCTCTCGGAGAACTTCCAGAAAATCTTACCGATAAGCAGTAAAACCACTGCCCAGATAAGCTGTTCGCCGAGCATCAGAAACGATTCGCCTATTCCAAGCTCCTGACCTTTTGTAAGGAAAGTGAGCGGTGTATTGTAAATCGCATGGAACGGTAAAAAATATGCAATTCTTTTAAGAGTCTCCGGGAAAAATGCCAGCGGAACGGTAGCGCCCGATAAGAAGAGCACAACCACTTCCTTCATGATATTGATACCCCAGGTAGACTGTGTGTAAAGACAGATTGTTCCGACAAAAAAGTCGATTGCAAAGTTGATAATCATTCCTAAAAGAGCCGCCGCAAGGTAAAAAATAATATTAATGCCCATGTGGATGGCGCCTTTTGTGATAATCTGAACTATGATAAATGTCGGAATAAATGTCACGACAAACGCGCAAAGGTTTCCGCCCTCAAGCCCGAATAAAAGGTACTGGGCGTACGGTACGGGCTTTAACAAATCAAGCACTATCTTACCGCTCTGAATGGCTCTTCCCATCATCCATACAAGATATGCTTCCATAAAAGTGAACTGAGCGGAAGCGAGCACCAGATAAATCATGGTGTCGTTGAAACTCATTCCGTTGATGGTTGCGTTATCCACGGATGCGTAAATTGCACGCCATAAATTGTAAATAACTATTAAATATATAATGTTGCCAAGAAGCATTACAAAGGCACTTAACCTGAACTGCAGAAAGTCCATGATTGAAGCCTTTGTAAGGGCAACGCAAGCTTTAACTCTCATTGTATTCTCCTAGTTTGCTTTTTTCATATTCTCAGCGTCCTCGTATATCTTACGGATAACGCTCTCTGTGGAGATTTCCTCAAGACGAACATCGTAAATCTTCATCTTTTCCTGGATGTGGTTTAAAACCTTCATAAGTCTTACCTGATTTTCATCGATAAGAATGCTGCACCAGCCTTCGTCTGATAACGAGAAAGTGAAATCCTTATCCGCAAAATCTTCTTTTACGATTGTTTCGATGTTTGAAAGCTCCGCATTTCTTTCCTCATCGGAAAGTTCCTCGGGATGTTTCTTTGTCTTTAAAAGCAGGGTTCTGTATGCTCCGAAGAAGCTTCTTAAGTGCTCGATGTCGTTGTCGTAGAGCATGGTACCCTTATCGATTATGACGATTCTCTCGCACAGAGCGTCAACGTCGCCCATGTCGTGGGTTGTAAGAATAACTGTTGTATTCTTTTCTTTGTTAAGCGCTTTTATGAGGTTTCGGATTTTCGCCTTCATCGAAACGTCGAGACCGATGGTCGGCTCATCGAGGAAAACGATGGGCGGATTGTGTAAGAATGCCGCCAGGATATCGCTTAAGGTTCTCTGTCCCAAAGACATCTGACGAACGGGCTTTGAATAAAGCTCCTTAATGTCTACAAGCGATTCGTACAAAGCAAGCATGTCCTTGTAATCCTTGTCTGAAATCTTGTAAATATCCTTTAAGAGCTTAAAAGACTCAATTAAAGGAAGTGACCACCAAAGCTGTGAACGCTGTCCGAAAACTACGCCGATATTCTGCGCATTGGCTGTTCTGTTCTTGTAAGGAATTCTTCCGTTTACAAGGATTTCACCTCCCGAAGGCTGCAAAACGCCGGTCATCATTTTGATGGTGGTTGATTTGCCGGCGCCGTTGGGTCCTAAGTATCCGACGATTTCGCCGGGCTTGATATTCATAGACACGTTGTTTACGGCTTTTATGATCTTGTAATCTCTTGAAAAGAGATCCTGAAAACTGCCTTTTAAGCCTTCATGTCTGTTTAAAACTTTAAATTCTTTATCTACATTTTTAAGTTCAATTACGTATTCCATTTCTTTTCCTTTCACGAAAAATTTCGTTTATTTGTTCTGCTTCAGATAACAGTATTCGTAAATCTTCTTGTATCCGAGCTTGTTGTAAAGGTTTATTGCCACACTGTTATCCTTGATTACCTGAAGGTATGAGTACTTCGCGCCCAGTTCCTTGGATTTATAAATTGCTGCAAGGCAGAGCTTCCTGCCAAGGCCTAAACCGCGGTATGCGGGATCAACAATTACGTTATGCAAAAGACTGTACTCTCCTTCGATAGCGCATGATGCAACCGCAACCGGCTTGCCGTCCTTAAGAACTGTGACATATAATTTTTCAACCTTTGTATTTGCATGAAACTGCTTATATGCTTCAATCTTCTTTTCATCCGTAAATCCTTCGAATGCAAAGTATGGATCAAACCATTCTGAAGGCTCATCGCTGAAAACAACGTGCTTATAGATTTCTTCCTTATCTTCCGGCTCGTCAATTTCAAGAATCATTACATCGCTAGGTGTTACCACCTTGTAGCCTCGGTTTATAAGAAACTTGGACAATTCTTTGTCTTCGTCGGTTACCTTGAAATTGCATGGCAGTCCCTTAGATGTGTAAAGATTCTCGCAATAAACTACCTTATCCTCCATTCTTTTAGAGGAGTCTTCGTATACGCTGACAGAGTTGGCGCGTCCGGTATAACCGTTACCGAAGCGCATCTCCCAGCCGTCATATTCTATTGTTTCGTTAGCCACCCATCCTTTGGCGGCCTTCTTTTCCAAAGTCCTTATTTCATCTGTTTTCATTTTATTACCTCGTCCACTTGTAAAGCTGTGCGTAAATTCCGTTCTTTGCCATCAGCTCATCATGCGTACCTGTTTCTTCAATACCTTTTTCCGTGAGAACTAAGATTCTCTCGGCGTTCTTTATCGTCGATAATCTGTGTGCGATAACGAACGTGGTTCTGTTGGCCGCAAGCTTTTCAAGCGATTCTTTTACGATATTTTCGCTCTCGTTATCAAGAGCACTCGTCGCCTCATCAAAGATAAGAATCGGCGGATTCTTTAAGAATACTCTCGCGATGGAAAGCCTCTGTTTCTGTCCTCCCGAAAGTTTCACGCCTCTCTGGCCTATGTCGGTTTCATAACCGTTTGGCAGTTCTTCGATGAATTCGTGCGCATTTGCAAGCTTGGCCGCCGCAATGACTTCTTCTCTCGTCGCGTCGGGCCTGCCGTATAAAATATTGTCATAAACGTTACCTGCAAAAAGATATACATCCTGCTGCACGATACCGATATTGTCTCTTAAGCTCTTAAGCGTCACATCGCGGATATCTTTGCCGTCGATAGAAATGCTTCCGTTCGATACCTCATAAAATCTTGGAATCAGACTGCAGAGAGTCGTCTTTCCCCCGCCCGAAGATCCGACCAAAGCCACATACGAGCCAGCTTTAACATCCAGATTAATGTGTCTTAAAACTCTGTGTGCGCTGTCTTTATATCTGAAGGAAACATCATCAAATTTGATGTCTCCTTTAACGTCCTTAAGCTCAACTGCGCCCGGCTTATCCTCGATATCGGGCTCAATCGCCATAATCTCGGCAAATCTTTCAAATCCCGTGTATCCATTCTGGAACTGCTCGGTAAATTCAACCAGTGTCTGAATCGGTTCCGTAAATACATTAATGTATAAAAGAAATGCCACAAAATCCGGAACGCTTACTACGTCTTTTACGAGCAGAACGCCACCCGCCATAATGACGATAACATTTATTAACATCGTAAAAGAATTCATTCCCGAATGGAAAAAGCCCATATAAAGGTAACTGTTTCTCTTCGCTTTAAGGAATGCATCGTTTCCCTGCTTGAATTTCGTATTTTCGATATTTTCGTTCGCAAATGACTTAACCACTCTGATGCCGGATAAGTTGTCTTCAATCTGAGAGTTTATGTCTGCAATCTTTACTCTGTTTTCCCTGAAGGCTCTTCTCATTCTTCTGTTCATGAAGATTGCATAAAAGAGCATGAGTGGAACTAAAGCAAATGCCGCGAGCGTTAAATGCCAGCTGATACTTGATAAAATAATGAATGCGCCTGTGATTTTTATGAGCGAAATCGCCAGGTTCTCAGGTCCGTGGTGCAAAAGTTCCGTGATATCAAAAAGGTCGCTTGTGACTCTACTCATAAGCGACCCTACTTTTTGCTCATCGTAAAACGAGAACGACAGTTTTTGATAATGCGCAAATATTTCCGATCGCATGTTGTATTCGATTTTCGCACCCATTACATGGCCGACATAGGAGATGTAATACTTTGATACAAAGAAAACTGCTACCAAAACAATAAGGACGCCGCCTAAAATAAGGATACGTCTGACATCACCGTTGGCCTTTATCTCTTCCAGATTGGAAGTTATATATCTTACTACCAAAGGAATAATCAAAGTAATAGCGGAGGCAAGAAATGCAAAGAACAGATCAAGCAGAAATGTTCCGAGATAAGGCTTATAGTAGCTTGCCATTTTAGCTAAATTCTTTTTCATATCTTTTACCTCCTTTTCGTGTTCTTTATGGTTTGAAAGTATATTACACTGCTGTCCTTATTAACACCCTAAATATTTCATGAATTTATAACAATTTTACACATTTGTAATATTGTGGTAAAATTGTGGTGATTATTTACAAAAATAGAGGATTTTCGAATTCTTTTTTGTTGATTTGTGAAAATTTGTTTGTGTTTTATGAGGTGCCTATGATTCAGGAATGGAGAGGCTTTATTCAGAAAAGAACCAACGGCTCGGAGATGGTCAATTATGACGATCCGAATTTTCCTTCATATGTTTACAGAGGATATGCGTTTCCTTCGTCGACCTGGACATACGATGCGCATTTTCACGATGATGTCGAACTCTTGACCGTCACTAACGGCTGGCTTAATTACAGCATAAACGGCAAAGAAATCCGCCTCGATGAGGGCGATACGATATTCGTCAATTCCCGCCAGATTCATTTTAACGCTCCTAAAAGACCCGAGCGGACGGATTACGTTATCGTCATTTTCCATCCGAGGATTCTCTGCGCATCGAATGTGGTTGAAAACAACTACATCAAGGCCGTTACGGACAATCCGAATATTCCTTTTATAAAGTTTAAAAAGAGCGAGGAAACGGGTAAGAAAATGTATAAGGCCATGACGAAAGCACCCGAGTATCTCGGAAACGAATTTTTGCTCACAAAGACCTTTTACGATATCTGGGAACAGATCCTGAAAGCCTGCGGAGACCTGGAGCATCAGAATAAATATTCCGACTCGCAGGTGGATTCGCTTAAAGCCATGCTTACCTTTATCCAGGAAAATTACGATTCGAACATAAGCCTCGACGATATCGCGCAGGCTGGTTCGGTCAGCAGAACTTTCTGCAACAATCTTTTCCATAAATACACGGACCAGACACCGATTGAAAACCTGACGCGTTTCAGAGTCAGCAAAGTTGCGGAGCTTTTAAACACCACCAATCTTTCGATGTCGGAGATTGCATACATCACCGGTTTTTCAAGCGCAAGCTATATGGGCGAAGCATTTAAAAAATATTACGGGGAATCGCCGAGAAGTTTTAAATCAAACAGCGTTCACACAACGCCAGCGGAATATTTTAACAGATAAATTACGGAGAAAACTATGACCAGAGGACTGATACTTGAAGGCGGAGCAATGCGCGGAATGTTTACCTGCGGCGTAATCGATGTTTTTATGGAAGAAAACATTCGTTTTGACGGCGGAGCGGGAATTTCTGCAGGCGCTCTTTTCGGAATTAATTACAAATCAAAACAGATCGGGCGAGGAATAAGATATACCAAAAAATACTGCAAGGACTGGAGATTCTGCAGTTTTAAATCCTTAAGAAAAACGGGCGATTTATACGGCGTGGATTTCTGTTACCACGAAATTCCCGATGTTCTCGATCCTTTTGACCGCGAGACTTTTGCAAAAGATCCTTTCGAGTTTTATGTAGGAGCAACCAATCTCGAAAATGGTGAGGTAATCTTTCATAAATGCACTGACGGCGGCGAAAACGATGTTACCTGGATGCAGGCCTCGGCCTCAATGCCCGGCGTATCAAATTTTGTACATGTGGACGGCTACACACTTTTGGATGGCGGTATCGTCTGCCCCATCCCTTACGAATTTGTCGAAAACCTGGGTTATGACAAAAACGTAGCTGTACTTACCCAGCCCGCGGATTACGTAAAGAAAAAAACAAAAGGCATGATTATTTACAGGCATGCCCTTAAAGAATATCCAAATATTGCAAAGATAATGGACAATCGTCACAATCTTTACAATGATATGACTGCTGCCATAAAAGAAAGAGAAAAAGAAGGAAAGCTCTTCGTCATCAGGCCTCCCGAATCGCTCGGTATAAGCAGAAC
>JAFYHV010000087.1 GCA_017538995.1 Lachnospiraceae bacterium
CATGATAAAGAACATAATTTATTAGGCTTGAAAAAAACAATTTCGTATTGTATCATTATAATTCGAGGGCGTCTGAGTTGATGGACGCAAGTTGCTTATGATTAAGGACAATCAAACATTTTTTAACAGATTGCATGTTGTGCTTGATTGCATAGTAACGGCTTTAGCATATTTTTTGGCATGGTATGGCAGAATGGTAATTTTCACACCGGTAGACCAGGGTGTCCTGCCGATGAAAACTTACTTTTTTGCCCTATATTTCATTATACCGGGATATCTTGCCATATTTGCTACACTGAACCTTTACAAACCCAAAAGAATGTCTTCCCTGATCGGTGAATTCTTTGATGTCATCAAAGCAAATGTCATCGGGGCAATGATATTCCTGGTAGTGCTCTACTTAATCAATCAGCCTAACTTCTCACGTTCGCTGATTATCGTATTTGCACTTTTAAATGTGGTTTTAATGTCCGCATACAGATTTGCGGTCAGAAGGATTCTTTCCCATATAAGGAAAGTCGGACACAATGCCAAACAGGTAGTCATCGTAGGTTACTCAAGAGCCTGCGAGCAGTATATAGACAGAATTCTTGTAAATCCTCAGTGGGGATACAGAATAAGAGGAATTCTGGATGATGAAGTTCCTGCGGGAACTTATTACAAAGGAATACAGGTTCTCGGAAGAATTGATAATCTCGAAGAAATTTTACCTGAGAACAAACTTGACGAAATAGCCATAGCCCTTCCCCTTAAGAACTATAAAAGACTTGAGGAAATCGTAGGGAAGTGCGAAAAATCCGGTGTACATACAAAGTTTATTCCGGATTACAATTCCGTTATTCCGTCCAAACCTTACACCGAAGATTTATCGGGACTGCCCGTAATAAATATACGACGCGTTCCGTTAACCAGTACTTTTAACTGGTATTTAAAAAGAGCCATTGATATAATAGGCTCGCTCGTGGCAATCATTCTTTTCTCGCCGGTGATGCTTTTATCGGTTATAGTTATTAAAAGCAGAAAAGACGGCCCTGTGCTTTTTGTTCAGGAAAGAGTCGGACTTCACAATAAAGTCTTTAAGATGTATAAGTTCCGAACAATGATTGAGCAGAAGCCTGAGGAAGAGGAAAAAGAATGGACCACTAAAAACGATCCGAGAGTTACAGGCTTCGGAAAGTTTTTAAGAAGAACCAGTCTCGACGAGACGCCGCAGTTCTTCAATATATTGAAGGGTGATATGTCTCTTATCGGACCGAGACCCGAAAGGCCTCAGTTCGTTGAACAGTTTAAGGAAGAAATCCCCCGTTACATGGTTAAGCATCAGGTAAGACCGGGTCTTACCGGCTGGGCTCAGGTAAACGGATACAGAGGAGATACTTCCATCAGAAAAAGAGTAGAATACGATATCTACTATATTGAAAACTGGTCTATTGGGTTGGATATTCAGATTATTCTTTTGACATTCCTGAAAGGGTTTGTCAACAAAAATGCTTATTAGGAGGCTACTTAGGTAGGATTTGGAGATGTCAGACGGGACAAGAGGAAACGGAAAAAGAAAAAAGAAAAAAGGCGGCAATAAAGTCGTAAGAAACATTATCATTGGTGTTGAAGCTTTAGTGCTTGTAGCGGTAATCGTAATTCTTATTTATGCTTTCAGAGCAACGGACGAGGAAACCGGTGTTCAGAAATATGATTTGAAAGAAGATGAAATTGTTACAAACATTGAGGAAGACGACCCCATTGTAATTGAAATCAAAAAAGGCTATACCACATATGCATTTTTTGGAGTAGATGCACGTAACGGCACGCTTGAAAAGGGTACCAGAACCGATACCATTATTATTTGTTCAATTGATAATGAAACCGGCGAAACAAGACTCTGCAGTATTTACAGAGATACTCTTTTAAATATTGCCGATAAAGGAAAGAACCCTTCATATCAGAAGTGCAATGCCGCATATGCTTACGGCGGCCCTGAAAAAGCACTCAATATGATTAACCAGAATCTGGATCTTTTCGTTGAACAGTTTATTACCGTAGGTTTCGATGGTGTAATGAATACGATTGATGCTGTAAACGGCGTAGAAATAGATATTCAGTATGATGAAATCAAATATCTGAATGACTACCAGAAATCAATGTATTCGACCGAATCCCAGGCAGTAATTACAGATGATTTTACACCTGTTGAAAATACCGGCCCTCAGACATTAACCGGATATCAGGCACTTGCATACTGCCGTATCCGTTATACTGCGGGCGACGATTACAGAAGAACAGAGAGACAGCGTGATGTATTAACCCAGATAGTAGACAAGGCTAAGAAAATTGATCCTGTTAAGGTATCAAAGATTTGTACCGATGTATTCCCATACCTGGCTACAAACATGGATCTGGATAAAGATATCATTCCTCGAGCTTCAGAAGTATCTAAGTATTCGATAGTTGCTTCTGACGGTTTCCCGTTTGCTGACAAGAGAACGTCAGGACTTCTCGGAGCAAAAGGATCCTGCGTAATTCCCGTTGATCTTGAAGCGAATGTAATTGAACTGCATGAGTTCCTTTACCCGGGACTGGATTATACTCCTTCGGAAACAGTTAAAAAGATTTCCCAGGATATTAAAAACGAAGCGGCGCAGTACGGAAAGTAAAATAAATTCGGTCTCCATAGTAAAATATGGAGACCTTTTTGAAATATATGAGAGATAACCCTATTGTAGACGTCATTATCCCTTCCTATAAGCCTAAAGAATCTTTTATCAAGCTTATAGAGATGCTGGAGAGACAGACGTATCCTATTAACAGAATAATAGTGATGAACACCGAGGAAAGATATTATTCCGAGCTTATGTTCAGTCATCCTCTGGACAAGGTGTACGATAATATTCACGTTACACATATTTCCAAAAGAGAATTCAATCACGGCAGAACAAGAAGAGACGGCGTCTTAAGATCAGAGGCCGATATTTTTGTTATGATGACGGACGATGCGGTGCCCAGAAACGAGGAAATGATTGAAAGGCTCATCAATCCCATTATTACAGGCAAAGCAGCGGCTTCCTATGCCAGACAGGTAGCCAAGAAAACGTCCGGTGAAATAGAAAGATTTACAAGAAATTTCAATTACCCAAGAAAATCGAGGCTCAAAAGCGTATCTGATATAAATGAACTCGGAATAAAGACATATTTCTGTTCAAATGTATGCGCGGCTTATGACCGTGATGTGTATGAAGAACTCGGCGGATTCGAAGAATATGTTATTTTCAACGAGGATATGATTTATGCCGCACATCTTATTAAGGCAGGTTACAAGATAGCGTATACGGCCAGTGCGGAAGTTATTCATTCACATGATTACGGCAATATTGCTCTTTTTAAGAGAAACTTTGATCTCGGTGTATCGCAGGCGGATTATCCCGATGTATTTAAGAACATATCATCCGTCGGCGAAGGAAAGAAGCTTGTATCAAAAACAATCGAGCATCTTAAAAAAAGAAAAAAGGCATATCTTATTCCCAAACTTATCATAAACAGTGCATTTAAGTTTATGGGTTACAGATTAGGTCTTATACATGAGTTTTTACCAAGATTCCTGCTTACGAAGTTTTCGTCACTGCCTGAGTACTGGATAGGCAAGGATGTTTACGAAAACAACAAAAAGATTAATTTCCATGCAGGCTACGGTATTACGGAAACCGAGTATAAGGACGGAAGAATGGTTCACAAGGCTTCAAGCAATACCGACCCTTACAGAGAGACCGGCAGAAAATCGACACTCAGGGATGAAATAAAGGTTCGTCCCAAGGATAAGATGATAGACCGTTCACATGCAGTTACAACCAACAGGGAAGTTGCATGGAAGAGCGATAACGAACCTGAAATAAAGACCGAAAAAGAAAAAAACGAAACCGAAGCAAAAGAAGAAACTAAATAAAAAATCTCCGGAGGGAGGGATTATTTATGAGTTCAGAAAATAAGAAAAAGCCCAATAAATTTTTATCTTTTTTATGGATAGTATTTCTAGCGATAGTATTTGGTGTATGTGCAGGTGTAACATATACCGGAATTGCGCTTGTATCCAATAAGCTTGTTATTCCTGCGGTTGTAGGAGAACTTCCTTCGCAGACAACATTTACTCCCGGTCCCACGGACCCCGTAAAGCCGGGTGACAAGGAAAGCGATTTCCATGCCCAGATTGAGGAAAAGAAGGAAGAAGTAATTGAAGAAGTAGAAGATATCGTTATGGCAAACGAGGAATATACGGTAGCCGAAGTTGCTGAAAACTGTATGCCTGCCATCGTATCCATAAATGTAGTCGGTGATTATGATTACAACGGATATAAATACGAGGGCGAAAGTGCAGGTTCGGGTATCATTGTTGGTCAGTCCGACAACGAACTTCTGATTGCGACCAACTATCACGTAGTTGAAAACAACAAAACAATATCAATTAATTTCTGTGACGGTTCGGATGCACCCGCAACCGTAAAAGGTAAAAAGGTTCCGATGGACCTTGCGGTTGTAGCTGTCGATCTTTCGGAATTAAGTGATTCAACATTAAGCAGTATCAAAATTGCCATAATCGGTAATTCCGATGAAACCAAGGTAGGCGAGGGCGTTGTAGCAATCGGTAATGCATTAGGATACGGCCAGTCGGTAACTGCAGGTGTTGTAAGTGCGTTAGACAGAGAGATCATTACAGAGTCCGGCGAACCCGGCAATTTCATTCAGACAGATGCTGCAATTAACCCCGGTAACTCCGGCGGTGCACTGCTTAACATGAAGGGCGAACTCATCGGAATTAACTCCGATAAACTTTTCGGAAGCGCTGTAGAAGGTATGGGATATGCAATCCCCATCAATGAAGCAGAGCCCATTATCCGAGAACTCATGAATAAACAGCAGCTTGTAGAATTACCAGAAGACCAGCAGTCATACTTTGGTATTTCGGCTGTGGAAATTAATTCCATGCTGTATACAAACGAGGGTGCTTTAATTCCCAAGGGCGTGTATATTTCGGAAGTTGTTCCCGGTGGTACTGCTGATATGGCAGGACTTATGCGTGGTGATATTATTACCGAATTTGAAGGTGACTCCATTGTATCGATGGCAGAGTTTAAGAAATATCTTGCTTCGTATGCAAAGGGAAGCACGGTACATATTACCTACGAAAGATACAACGGTACAGAATACGAAGAATTTACGATTGAAGTAACACTTCAGGGCAAATAAAAGAGACTTATAATTTTAGGAGACAAGATGAGTAACGATTACGAAGATATCTGTTCGGTCTGCCACAGAACCGAAAGCGTGGCGGGGAAAATGCTGAAAATGTCCGATTCTTTATGCATATGTATGGACTGCCTGCAGAAGAGTACAGACCTGTTAAATCAGTCCCCGTATAAAGAAATGCTTGGAATGGACCCTGCTACCATAGCAGGAATGTTCCCCGGAATGGGAATGAATCCGACAGAAGCACCGACAGGTATACAGGAAAATAAAACAGAAGATCAGGTTGTTTTAGGTGAGGATGAGCCTGAAAAGAAGGAAGTGAAAAAGGACGACAAGCCTAAAGGGCCCTCACAGCCTCACGGCACATTTTTCTTAAATCTTAACGATCTTATGGGCGGAAATATCAATCCCAGAACGAAGATTAAGAAGAGAAATCCCGACGAGAAAAAAGAGCCCATCATCAAGCTTAAGGATATTCCTGCGCCTCACAAATTAAAGGCTAAACTTGATGAGTACGTAATAGGTCAGGAAGAAGCCAAGAAGATTTTATCCGTGGCTGTTTACAACCATTATAAAAGAGTCGCAACGGACACAATGGATGAGATTGAAATCGAAAAGTCCAACATCCTGATGCTCGGACCCACAGGCTGCGGCAAGACATACATCGTAAAAACACTTGCAAAGCTTCTTGACGTGCCTCTTGCAATCGCAGACGCAACAGCACTTACCGAAGCAGGCTATATCGGCGATGATATCGAAAGCGTTGTAAGTAAGCTTCTGGCTGCAGCAGACAACGATGTTGATAAAGCAGAATGCGGTATTATTTTTGTTGATGAAATCGACAAACTTGCCAAGAAACCCAACACCAATCACCGTGACGTATCGGGTGAATCGGTTCAGCAGGGTATGTTAAAGCTTTTAGAGGGTGCGGAGATAGAAGTTCCCGTTGGAGCCACCAGCAAGAACGCCATGGTTCCGATGACCACGGTTAACACGAGAAATATTCTCTTTATTTGCGGCGGTGCATTTCCCGATTTGGAGGAAATCATCAAGGCACGTCTTACAAAGCAGGCCGGCATAGGTTTTAACAGCGAACTTAAAGATAAGTATGATAAAGACAAAAAGCTTCTTCACAAGGTGACAACGGACGATATCAAAAAGTACGGAATGATTCCCGAATTCGTCGGAAGACTTCCCATCATCTGTCCGTTAGACAGTCTTGACGAAGATGCTTTGGTGGATATCCTAAAAGAGCCTAAAAACGCAATCTTAAAGCAGTATCAGAAACTTCTCGAACTTGACGAAGTTAAACTTATCTTCGACGACTCTGCATTAAGAGCCATTGCAAAGAAGGCAATAAAAAAAGACACGGGTGCCAGAGCACTCCGTGCCATCATCGAGGAATTTATGCTCGATATCATGTATGAAATTCCAAAGGATGAAAACATAGGTACCGTAACCATTACCGGAGACTACATCGAAGGCAAGGGCGGCCCTATCGTAGAAATGAGAGTTTAATAAATCGACCAAATGGGGACGGTTCTAAAATGGTAAAAAAGGCCAAAATAGAACCGTCCCCAAATGGTAAAAAAGGCCAAAATAGAACCGTCCCCGTTTGGCTCTTTTTATGTTAACGCCAGATGTGCGTTAGAGTAGTTCTTATCTTCGGTAACATCTTCACCAAACCATGAAGGTGGAGTGAAGGAATTAGCTTCTTCAACAGTTTCAAATTCAACCTCGGCGAAAACTAAAGGCGCTAGCTCACCTTCGAAAACATCTAACTCTATAGTGTAATTCTCATAAGGAATGAGATATCTTTTTTTCGTAATAATCCGACCGTCTGCTTTGGCAATAAGGTGTTCATAAGACTCTTTATTAAGCGGAAGGTTGTATTCTTCCCTCTCTAAAAAGCCTTTTCCCTTGTATGTGAGATAATATGTATCGTCTTCTTTGCGGACTCTTACAACGGGGTTTATATTAAGGTAACCCTGTTCCAAACACTTAAAAGGATAAGCGCTTAAGTCGGGCATTTCTTTGATTTTGAATTTTCTTTCTATTTCTTTTCCCATAACTGCCTCCGAAATACTGTCTAAATTATAAAAAAACTGGAATTTTATTGTCAAGAATAGGATAATAGTAACCGATAAATAATTTGGTGGAGTATGTAAAAAATCGGAGGGGATTTTTTTGGATTATCAGTTATTTGTAAACAATTTTAAAAAGCTTGCGTGCGTCATTTCGGTTAAAACCAATCCCGACGGTACGCATTCAGAGCCGTGTATCGAGGCCGCGAACGAATTATATCTTAAGTCCGTAAATGTGGATCCGAAAGATTTTGTTGCGGGTCGTCCTTATTATGAGTACATTTTCCGCGATTATAATTTTGAAGCGATGACAATGAGATGTATCTTTGAGAACAAGCTCCTTCATTCATATGTCAATGCTGAAAGATATAACGCCTGGATGGATATTTTTATGATGCCGTTAGTGTCTGATGATGAGAATATCGGATACAGTTTATTCTCTTATGACATGACTCCGAATGTTGAAGCGGATAAGTTAAGTGATGTAACTGCACAGACTGCGGCACAGGTAATTAAGACCAGCGTTAAGCTTCATGAAACGTCAGATTTTAAGGCGGCAATGGAATCGGTTATCGAGGATATCAGAATAACCTGCAAAGCCAACAGATGCTGCGTTCTTCTGACGGATTTAAAAAACAAAACTGCTACCGTGCTTGCTCACAGTATAGTAGAGGGCGAAGATGCCAGAAGAATGGAAGATTATCTGGATGATAATTTCTTGAAAATTATCGAATCCTGGGATGATCTGATTGCCGGCAGCAACTGCTATATCATCCATGACGAAGCAGAACTGGAAGAATTAAAAAAGAAGAACGAAGCATGGTATGATTCGCTTAAAATTGCGCACGTTACAAATCTCGTGCTGTATCCTTTAAGGGCAAACAATGAAACCATAGGATATATCTGGGCAACCAATTTTGATGCATCAAACACGATAAATATCAAGCAGATTCTCGAGATAACAACATTTCTTTTAGCAGCGGAAATCAACAATTATCTCAACTACGAAAGAATGAAAGCCCAGAGCGTAACGGATTCTCTTACCAATGTTTTAAACCGTAATGCGATGAACAACAGAATTACCGATATCGTAAACGGGGATTATGTAATCAAGAATCCTTACGGCGTTGCGTTTGTGGATTTAAACGGCCTAAAAGCCACAAATGACCGTGAAGGTCATCGTGTGGGAGACCAGCTCCTAAAAGATGCGGCAGAGCTCCTAAAAGAAAATTTTGAAGGCACGGATATTTACAGAGTCGGCGGAGACGAATTCCTTATTATTGTGGAAAACAAA
>JAFYHV010000088.1 GCA_017538995.1 Lachnospiraceae bacterium
AGAAGGTTGCTTTAATCTGCGAAGATGTTAAGGAAAGAAAAGACGAGGCTCTCTTCGAATACACACTTAAATATGATAAATATGCTTTAAACAAAGACAATATCAGAGTAACGGAAGCTGAAGTAGATGAGGCAGTAAAGAACCTTGATCCCGAATTATATTCAATCATGCAGGAAGCTTTTTCAAACATCAAAGCTTATCATGAAAAGCAGGTTCGTAATTCATTCTTTGATACAACCGAAGACGGAACATTTTTAGGTCAGAGAATTATGCCCATTGAAACTGTCGGAGTATATGTTCCGGGCGGTAAGGCTGCGTATCCTTCATCTACACTTATGAATATTGTTCCCGCGCTTGTAGCAGGCTGTAAAAGAATCGTTATGGCAACTCCCTGCAACAGCGAAGGAAAGGTAAGTGATACAACTCTTGCAGCGGCTAAAATCTGCGGTATCAGTGAAATTTATAAAATCGGCGGTGCTCAGGCTATCGCATCGCTTGCATTCGGAACAGAGACAGTTCCCAAGGTAAGTAAGATTGTAGGCCCCGGAAATATCTTTGTAGCCCTTGCCAAAAGATACGTGTACGGACATGTTTCAATCGATTCAATTGCAGGTCCCAGTGAAATTCTTGTGCTTGCAGACGAAACAGCAAATCCTAAATTTGTAGCCGCTGATTTGATGAGCCAGTGCGAACATGACGAAATGGCAAGCGGTATTCTTATTACTACAAGCGAAGAACTTGCTTTTAATGTTGAAAAATATGTAGATGAGTTCTTAAAAGATGCACCCAGAAAAGAAATCCTTGAGAAATCTTTAGATAAATTCGGTTTCATTCTAGTTGCTAAAGATATGAGAGAAGCTGTAGATGCAGTAAATGATATTGCAAGCGAACACTTAGAGATTTTAACAAAGAATCCTCTTGAAACAATGGGTATGGTTAAGAATGCAGGAGCTATTTTCTTAGGAGAGTATTCATCCGAGCCTCTCGGTGATTATTTTGCAGGTCCCAACCATGTTCTTCCTACAAACGGAACAGCTAAGTTTTTCTCACCTTTATCGGTAGACGATTTCATCAAAAAGAGCAGTGTAATCTGCTTCTCAAAAGATGCGCTTGAAAAATGTCACACCAAGATTGAGAAATTTGCTCAGAGTGAAGGCCTTTATGCTCACTCCAAATCAATTGAAGTAAGATTTGAAAAATAATTAATTAAGAAAGGAAAGCTATGAGAACATCATCCCAGGAAAGAAACACCAAAGAAACTCAGATTAAAATGAGCCTTAATATTGATGGTTCAGGCATCGGAAATATTAATTCCGGTATCGGATTTTTCGATCACATGCTCAATTCCTTTGCAAAGCACGGAAACTTTGACTTAGACCTTGAATGCAAAGGGGATTTAAATGTAGACTGTCATCACACGGTTGAAGATATAGGTATTGTACTCGGTACATGCTTTAAAGAAGCACTTGGCAACAAGGAAGGTATCAACAGATATGCTTCATTTGTAATGCCTATGGACGATGCTTTGGTTCTTTGTGCGGTTGATTTCTCAGGCAGACCTTATCTTAATTTCTCATATGATTTTGACGATCAGAGAATTTCTGATTTTGATGTTTATACCGTAGGCGATTTTGAAACAGAAACTTTAAGAGAATTTTTATACTCGGTTTCTTATGCTGCAGGCATGAATTTACACATCAAGATCATGGATGGTAATAATACACATCACATTATCGAAGCTTTATTTAAAGCAATGGCTAACGCAATGAGAATAGCAGCTTCAAAGAATCCTGACAGAGAAGGAATTCTTTCTACGAAAGGAGCTCTTTAATGGTTTTATTTGGTAAGAAAATTGAATTTGGGAATAATAACTCTTTTAGGGATTTTACTGATTTTATTAATGATGTAAATACCAAGGGTTATGATTATCTTTATGTAAAAGGCGAAGCATATTCTGACGCAGATAAAGAGAATTTCTTCCACAATATGATTGAAATTGCATCTTTATGCGAAAAGAAGGTATACGTTGAATTTCCTCTTACACATTTTGAGGATATGAAAAAACTTTATTATGCAAATGTTTGTCAGATAATAGCTTCCGAAGGCACTACTCTTGAAAATTCAGTAATCGAAGACGGTAAAAAGAGATTTGGCGAAAAGCTTGTTGTTTGTAAAAATGATTTTGTGGAATTCTCTAAGGAATTTGATTCTAACTGTATTAATCCTTTAGCCATCGGTTATTCAAAAGAAGAATTAAATAAAAAAGAAGCATTCTATCTTATTGACACTGCTTCGGATTCGGACAGTATTTTTGCTATAAAGAATCTTTATGAGAATAGCGGAATCGATGTATTTTCAATTAAATGTCAGATTCCCTGGGAGAATCTTAAGAAGAATGCTGACGGTTTAATTCCTGCTATTGTTGTTGATTATAAGAGCGATAAAATCCTTATGATGGCTTACATGAATGAGGATGCTTACAACAACACATTTAAGACAGGCCTCATGAATTATTATTCAAGATCTCGTAATTCGCAGTGGATTAAAGGCGAAACCAGCGGTCACTTCCAGTTCGTTAAATATATTAAAGCCGACTGTGATTTTGATACACTTCTTTGCGGAGTATCGCAGATTGGTGTTCCCTGCCACACAGGTAAGGATACTTGCTTCTTTAATGATGTACTTGTAAGTGATTCATCAGAGAAGAACCCTTCGAAGATTCTTACATATCTTTACAAGGTAATCGAAGACAGAAAAGTAAATCCTAAAGAAGGTTCATATACCAACTATCTTTTTGACAAGGGTCTTGATAAGATATTAAAGAAGGTCGGAGAGGAAGCATGCGAAATCGTAATTGCTTCCAAGAATGAAGAACCTAAAGAAATAAAATATGAAATTGCAGATTTCCTTTATCACTTATCCGTACTGATGGTTGAAAAGGGTGTAACCTGGGAAGAGGTTGCTGACGAACTTGCAAAAAGGTAAATATGAGAAAGACTGCGCTTAGTCATGAAATTTTAATGACAGTCGACAAGCCGGCGAGATATATCGGCGGAGAATTTAACTCCGTCATGAAAGATCCAAACGAAATCGATATAAGATTTTGTATGTGCTTTCCCGATGTTTATGAAATCGGAATGTCACATTTAGGCATTCAGATTTTATACGCCATGTTTAATTCCTTTGAAGATACATGGTGTGAAAGAGTATATTCTCCATGGCCTGATTTAGACAAAATAATGAGGGATAAAAATATCCCTCTTTTTTCGCTTGAAAGTCAGGACCCTGTTAAAGACTTTGATTTCTTAGGTATAACGCTTCAGTACGAAATGTGTTATACGAATATTTTGCAGGTGTTGGAACTGGCACAGATTCCTGTTTGGACCAAAGACAGAACCGATGACGATCCTATAGTAATCGGAGGCGGCCCTTGTTCATATAATCCTGAACCTATAGCTGAATTCTTTGATATGTTTTATATCGGAGAAGGCGAAACTGCTTACAGAGCATTGCTTGATTTATACAAAGAATGCAAAAAAGAAGGCTATTCAAGAGAAGATTTTCTTTATAAAGCTACTAAAATAGACGGTATTTATGTTCCGTCTTTGATAAATGTCGAATATAACGATGATTTTACGATAAAAGAATTCACGCCCGTAAAAGAAGGTGTAAGAACCGTTGTCAAAAAAGAAGTTGAAACGGATTTAAACGAATCTTATTATCCCGTAAAACCTATTATTCCTTTTATAAAAGCCACCCAGGACAGAATAACTCTTGAAATTATGAGAGGGTGTCCGAGAGGCTGTCGTTTCTGTCAGGCCGGACAGCTCTACAGACCTATCAGAACCAGAGATGTTGAAGTTTTAAAAGAATTTGCAAGACAGATGATTGAAAACTCCGGTTATGAAGAAATTAACTTAAGTTCACTTTCATCGTCTGATTATCCTGAATTAAAAGAGCTTCTTTTATACTTAATTGATTACTGTAACGAAAAGAAGGTTAATATTTCACTTCCTTCATTAAGAATCGATGCGTTTTCGCTGGATGTAATGAGCAAGGTTCAGGATATTAAGAAATCAAGCCTTACATTTGCTCCCGAAGCCGGTTCTCAGAGAATGAGAAATGTTATTAATAAAGGACTTACCGAAGAGCAGATTCTTGAAGGCTCAAGACTGGCTTTTTTAGGAGGATGGAATAAGGTTAAACTTTATTTTATGCTCGGACTTCCTTTTGAAGAGGATGAAGACGTAGTTGCCATAGCCGAACTTTGCGAAAAAGTTGCTAAAGAATATTACGAAACCCTTCCGAAAGAACAGAGGAAACAGAGAGTTTCGATAACGGCTTCAACATCATTCTTTATTCCCAAGCCTTTTACGCCTTTCCAGTGGGCATCTCAGTTTACGCTTGAAGACTTCAGGGATAAGGCTTATCTGACACGTACAAGCATTATGAACCAGTTAAACCAGAGAAGTATCAAATATAACTGGCATGATACGGATGTATCTGTTCTTGAAGGAGTGTTTGCAAGAGGCGACAGAAGACTGGCCAAGGTTATTTACGACGCATATAAGAACGGCGCCATTTATGATGCCTGGAACGATTATTTTAATTATGATATCTGGCTTAAGGCGTTTGAAGATAACAATATCGATATGAAGTTTTATACCACGAGGAAAAGAGAACTTGATGAAGTATTCCCTTGGGATTTTATCGATATCGGCGTTACTAAGAATTATCTTAAAAGAGAATGGCTTCGCGCAATGGAAGGCAAAGTTACTGAAAACTGCATGATTAAATGCAACGGTTGCGGAGCAAATGTTTACGGAGCAGGAAAGTTTTGTTTTAAACAGTAAAAATGGAAGATAAGAAAGTATTAAGATTCAAATTTAAAAAGTACGGACCTATCGTTTATATCGGACACCTTGATATTATGCGCTTTTTTCAGAAAGCTATAAGACGAAGCGGAATAGATGCAGCTTATACGGAAGGATTTTCTCCTCATCTTAAGCTTAGTTTTGCCCAGCCTTTGAGTGTAGGCGTTGAAACTGACGGCGATTATTTTGATCTTGAAATGAATACGCTGCCTGATTTGAACACGCTTGTTGCCGGAATGAATAAGCAGTGCGTGGACGGTATTGAGATTTTAAATGTCACTCTTCTTAACAATGATGTCCAGAACGGTATGAGCAGTGTAAAAGCAGCCGATTATATTTATACTTTTGATTCTCTTGCAGATTCTAAAGAACTTTTGGATAAGTTTTTCTCACAGGAAACTTATATTTTTGAGTACGTAAGAAAAGATAAGACCAAAGTCAAAGATCTGATGGAAGATATATACGAATATAAGATTTTAAGTGACAATGAGCTTTTGGTTAAAGTAAATTCATCATCTGCAGGCAATTTAAAGGCGGATGTTGTAATAGAAGCGCTTGAAAAATACGGATTGAATGCTAAATGTCTTAAATTTAAAAGATCCGAACTTTATACAACAGATTCTAATAATTCTTTTATGAGCTTAAAAGATCAGGGAAAAGTATATGATTAAACCTTCAGTCAAAAACGAAGATGCAAAAAAATATGTGAATTCCTCAGGGCTTGAACTTGTTATCGTAAAAAAAGACGATAGCATTATTTATCTTGTTTTTGAAAACAAAGAATTAATTGATATCGAGTTTGATAAAGAAAACGAACTTCCTTTAGGCACAAAATGTGTCGGTAAAGTTTCCAAAATTGCTAAAGATATAAATTCTGCTTATATATTGCTGCCAGATAAAAGTAAGGCATTCTTAAAAAACATTCCAACAGACTTAAAATGTGAACAAAATATAGCGGTTGAAATAACCAGAGTATCTTCCAAAGGAAAACTTCCTTCTGTAAGTCTAATAGATGAAGATATCGAGCACAGAGTGGATTTGTCGATAATAGAATATGGTCCTAAGACATATGAAAAACTTCTTTTTAGGTATAAATTTGACAGAATTTTGACCGATATAGACAATATATTCAAAGAAATTAAAGAATTTATAAATTCGAGTAATGTCATTGATTTGTCCGAGGTAATTCTGTATAATGATTTAATGGTTTCACTGAGTACTTTATACTCGGTCAGCGCCAGATTAAAAGAGGCTACTTCTAAGGTAATATGGCTTAAAAGCGGTGCAAATATTGTTATCGAGGAAACTAGCGCATTTACTGTAATTGACGTAAATTCTGCCAAGAAAGATAACAAAAAAGTTAATTCTTTCTTAGAGATCAACAAAGAAGCTGCCAGAGAAATATTCAGACAAATGAATTTAAGGAATTTATCCGGTATTATACTGATAGATTTTATCAATCTTGAACGCGAAGAGTACAAAATTCTTCTGGATGAATTAAATGTTCTTGCAAAACTTCAGAAATCATTTACGAAAGTGGTTGACATAACTGCACTCGGAATTGCCGAAATAACACGTAAAAAAGAAGGCGTTACATTAAGCGATATTGTTAAATGATTCCGATTTTTGCTTTTTTAGACACAATATATATAACTAAAAAATTAAAGTTTGCATAACTCAAAAAAGTTCTTGAATAAATATATAAAATTTGGTAATATAATTAAGTGATATAAGCGTTCAAGAGAGAATCTAATTATGTTAGATTTTATCTTTTTTCGCTTTTATAATAATTTTTCATGATTCCACGCTAAAGGGGAACGAAAGGGAGGTTAAGGAATGGCAACTGCTCAGGTATTTTCTTGTAATTACAGCGGCAGCATCAAGAATAAGTTGCTTAAAGGCGGAGATAAGTTGTTCTTAAAGATTGAGGACACCAAGATTTCCGGAAAGGCTTTCATCTGTAACGAGGAAGGACGTAACGGATATATCGATAACTTCGAATATCCTATTAATGATGTAAGAGAAGTATATAAGGGCGATTATCAGGGTGATGTAGCTCTTATTATGAATACACGTATAACCAGTTTGTACGGAACCAAAAAAGCTCAGACTATTTTCCCTGCAATTAAGGATATCGATGTAGTAGTTGAAATCCTTGGCGAATTAAAGGAGAAAACAGCTGCAGCAGGTAGCGCAAATGATACTAGAAGAGCAGCTACAACACAGAGCCAGCCTATCGCTCGTCCCGTAGCTCCCACACCCAGCGCACCCGCACCCGCAGCACAGGCTGTTCCTACAGCACCTGTACCTTCAGCAAGCCTCGATGCAAAGAGCATCAAGCAGGAAGTTACACAGAGTGTTGTTGTTAAGAAGGATTCCGGTATCGGCGGAAGCGATGCTATCGGTGGCGCACTTCTTAACAGAAAACCTGCAGAACCCATGAGAACTGCTTCCAATGCCGTAGGAAGCGCAGTTATGCAGAAGGGTTCACCTGCACCTGCTCCCGCAGCAGCTCCCACACAGCCCACTCCTCAGCAGCAGAAAAAGAATGATTCCGAAGATTTCCAGAAGAGAATGGAAAAACTTTACGTTCTCAAGGATTGCGGAATGTTAACAGATAAAGAATTCGATGCAAAGAAACTTGAACTTGTTTCAGAACTTTGCGGAATGACAGACTTCAACGAAAAGGTTCAGAAGCTCGTTGTTCTTAAGGAATGCGGAATGCTTTCCGAAAAAGAATTCGATTCCAGAAAAGTTGATATCATCAAAGAGTGCTGTTCAACTGATGTTGAAGACCTCGGAGAATACAAGAGAAACGTTGAGAGACTTCCTTATCTTAAGCTCGGCGGCATGATTGATGAAGCTGAATTCATTGAGAAGAAGAATGGAGTACTTGCAGAAGTTGAGTATTCAGATCTTGATCCCGATGAAATCACATTAAGAAAACTTGAAAGATGGCCCGTTCTTCGTGATGCTGAAATGCTTACAGAAGACGAATTCAAGATTAAAGTTCAGCAGTTAGTTGATCACATCGATGTTTCCGAATTCGACAGCATCGAATTACTCAGTGCTAAACTTAAAAAGTGGCCGCTTCTTGTACAGGCTAAACTCATTTCAGAAGGCGAATTCAAGAAGAAACAGAACGACGTTATCGATGCATTTACAAATTCTCCTTGGAACGATGTTCCCAGCTTCACAGTTGTTGTTGAAAGACTTATGGCTCTCAAAGATTGTGAATGGCTTTCAGAACTTGACTTCCACTCAAAGAAAGTCGAGCTTCTCAGAAAGGTTGCTAATGTTGAAGATTACGTTACCAAGGTTCAGCTTTACTTAGCACTTCCTCAGATCGGTCTTATTTCACAGGGCGACTTCGAAGTTAAGAAGCAGGAATTCGTTGATGAAATCTTTGCTCCCGGAAACGGATCTACAGAAGAGTTCCAGACCAAGGTTAAGAAACTCATGGATCTTGAAAAGACCGGAATGCTTTCTACAGATGAATTTACTAACTACAAGATGAAGTTAATGAGTGAATTATAAAATAAAGAAAAGACCTGCAAATGCGGGTCTTTTTTTATGCCATATTTTTTAATATTTTATTGTTGACATAAGAAACAAAATCACTTATTATATTAGAGTATGCCGCATAACGAGGTAAAAGAGGCAACTATGCCCACCACAGTTAGCGAGATTGTTAATAAGGAGGTGCCTTATGTACGCTATTATTGCAACAGGAGGTAAGCAGTACAAGGTTTCTGAAGGCGATGTGATCAACGTTGAGAAGATCGAAGCTGAAGTAAACGATACTGTTACTTTTGATGACGTTCTTGCAATCAGCGATTCATCATTCAAAGCTGGTGATGACTGCGCTAACAGCACTGTTTCTGCTACAGTTCTTGAGCAGGGCAGAGGTAAGAAGGTTATAGTTTACAAGTACAAGAGAAAATCCGGTTATCATAAGAAAAACGGACACAGACAGTACTTTACAAAAGTTAAAATCGACAAGATTAATGCTTAATTATGGTATCTGTTATTATTTACAAGAAAAACGGTTCATATTACAGAGTTGAATGTTCAGGTCATGCAGGAGATGCTCCTGAAGGAGAGAACATTTTATGCGCAGCAATTTCAGCACTGGTTGTAAATTGCTTCAACTCTGTCGAGCGTTTTACCGAAGATTTTGTTTCATCGGAAACAAGCAAAGACGGTATAACAAGTTTACAATTAAAAGAGAATATTTCTCATGACACAGAACTTCTTGTAAAATCTTTGGAATTAGGATTGAATGAGATTTCAAAGGATAACGGAAAATATTTGAAAATTTCGGTTAAGGAGGTATAAACCTATGCTGCAGATGAATCTTCAATTATTTGCACACAAAAAGGGTGTTGGTTCTACTAAGAACGGCAGAGATTCAGAATCTAAGCGTTTAGGAGCTAAAAGAGCTGACGGTCAGTTTGTTAAGGCCGGCAATATCTTATATAGACAGCGTGGTACCAAAATTCATCCCGGTGTGAATGTAGGTATCGGCGGAGATGATACATTATATGCCAAAGTTGACGGAGTATTACGTTTCGAGCGTAAGGGCCGCGACAAGAAGCAGGCAAGTGTATATCCGGTAGAACAGTAATTATCAAACGCCTCAAGAATTAACTTGAGGCGTATTTTTTAGGAGAAATTTATGTTTGCTGACAGAGCAAAAATATACATAAGAAGCGGTAAGGGCGGAGACGGCCATGTTTCTTTTAGGAGAGAGAAATATGTTCCCGACGGCGGTCCTGACGGCGGAGACGGTGGAGACGGCGGAAGTGTTTATTTCGTGGTAGACGAAGGAATGAACACCTTGGCTGATTATCGTCATGTCAGAAAATACAAAGCTGAGGACGGTGAACCCGGCGGTAAAAGAAACTGCAAGGGTAAAAGCGGAGACGATATTTATCTTAAAGTTCCTAAAGGTACTGTAATTAAGGAACTTAATTCGGGTAAAGTAATCGTAGACATGTCAGGCGATATCAAGGAATTTAAGATCCTTAAAGGCGGCAGAGGCGGTAACGGTAACCAGCATTATGCCACAAGTACAATGCAAGCTCCAAAGTACGCTCAGCCCGGTCAGCCCGCAAGAGAACTTGATTTATATCTTGAATTAAAAGTTATTGCTGATGTAGGACTCATCGGTTTTCCCAATGTAGGAAAATCCACTTTAATATCCAGCTGTACAAATGCAAAACCTGAAATAGCAAACTATCATTTCACAACATTATCTCCTCATTTGGGAGTGGTTGATTTGGATGGTGCATCATTTGTAATGGCTGATATTCCCGGTATTATTGAAGGTGCAAGCGAAGGAGTCGGCTTAGGTTTTGACTTCTTAAGACATATAGAAAGAACAAAAGTATTTATTCACGTTGTGGATGCTTCAGGTTCCGAAGGCAGAGATCCTTTGGATGATATTGAAAAGATTCACGCTGAACTTGAAAAATACAATCCCGATCTTTTAAAAAGACCTATTGTAATTGCTGCAAATAAGATAGATATTATAAATAACGAACCTTCGGATATTGATGAAGACGGTAATTTCATTTATCCCGAAGAGCATTATAATGTTCAGAGAATAAAAGACAAATATGAACCTTTGGGATTCAAAGTATTCCCTATCAGTTCTTATACAAAAGCAGGTGTAAAAGAATTACTTTATTATGTCTCAGACGTGCTTAATTCACTCGATAAGACGCCTGTTGTATTTGAACAGGAATTTGACCCTGAGATGCATATGCCTGTATCTGACGAGCCTTATACTGTTTCATTTGACCATTCTGCAAATGAATTTGTAGTAGAAGGTCCGAGAATCGAGAAAATGCTCGGATATACCAATCTTGACAGTGAAAAAGGCTTTGCTTTCTTCCAGAACTTTCTTAAGGATAATGGTATCTTAGACGAACTTGAAGCTTTAGGAATCAAAGAAGGCGATACTGTAAGAATCTACGGATTCAGTTTTGAGTACTTCAAATAAAAGGAGTTATTATGACAAGCAAACAAAGAGCATATTTAAAATCTCTTGCAAATAATCTTGAACCTTTATTCATGGTAGGCAAATCAAGCCTTACTCCTGAGTTTAATGAAGCGGTTCTTGAAGCTTTTAATACACATGAACTTATTAAATTAAGCGTATTAAAGAATTGTCCCGATGATCCCAAGGAACTCGGAATTACTATAGCAGAAAGAACTCATTCGGAACTTGTTCAGGTTATCGGTAAGAAATTCATTTTATACAAACCTTTTAAGGATAATCCTGTAATTATTCTTCCCAAAGAAAGAAAAGAAGATTAATCTGTAGATATGAAGATATGTATTTCCGGCGGTACTTTTGACCCCATTCACAACGGACATATAGAGATTGCAAAAATTGCCTTGTCACAGTTTGAGCTGGACAAGGTTATTTTCATGCCTACCGGAAATTCATATATGAAGAGTGATGTAACGCCTTCAATTCATCGTTACAACATGCTTAAGCTTGCCATTGAAGGTATAGATAAGTTTGAAATAAGCGATCTTGAAATAAAAAGAGCTGGATATACGTATACTAAAGATACCGTAGCTTATTTTAAAGAGAATTATCCTGATGATGAGCTTTATTTCCTGATAGGAACTGATACTCTTTTTATGCTTGAAAAATGGTATGAGCCTGAGTATCTTTTCAACAATCTTATATTTATTGTTGCTAAAAGAGGCGATGCGGACAGCGTTGCGAAAGCTAACGAATTAAAAGAAAAATATAATGCGGATATCCGCTTCATGCATAATGATGTAATAGATATTTCTTCGACTGAAATACGCGATGAATTCGAAAATAACAGTTACGACGAATTCAAAAACATATACTTCGATAAGAAGGTTTTTGAATACATAAAAGAGAATCATCTTTATAAAGAAATGACTGATGCCGAAATGATTATGCAGCTCTCCAAAGAACTTAAGGATTCCAGATTAATGCATACTTTCGGCGTAATAGATACAGCCTCAGCACTTGCCAAAGCATATCAGGCAGATATTAAGAAATGTGAAAAAGCTGCTCTTTTACACGACTGTGCAAAGTATATGCCTTTAGATGAAATGATTGCAATTTGCGAGCGAAATTTCATTGAATTAAATGACCTGGAAAAGAAGAAAAATTCACTTCTTCATGCAAAAGCGGGTGCCTGCCTTGCATATGAGAAATACGGCATAAAAGATAAAGAAATTCTTGATGCGATTAAATATCATACAACCGGAAAACCGGATATGTCATTAATCGAAAAGATTATATTTGTTTCGGATTTCATCGAGCCCGGAAGAGATTTCTCAGAAAAGCTCCCCATGTATAGAATGATTGCAATGGCAGATATAAATCTTGTATGTATGAATATCCTAAAAGATACACTTGATTATCTCGAATCATTGAATGAGGAAATTGATCCTCTTACAAAAGAAACATATTCTTTTTATAAAAAGCTGATTTCAGAAAGATAAAAAGCTGTAAAATATAACTCAAAATTATTATTTGAATCTCATAACAATATATTATTAGTTCATACAATATAATTGATTAATTTATAAATAAAATATAAAATTTATATTAAGAAGAGGGACAAACCTTCCGATATAAAATATAGAATTAAACATTTGGCAAAGCCGGAGAAATCCAGTGACGCAAAGCTATAGGGCCTTTAAAATGGCAGCCAGTTGCAATTTTTCCGCTTTGTATTTTATACAAAGCTTTTTTTATTTTATAAGAATTGCAACATCTTACATTGTATAATTTTTTACCTAATAATTTTGGAAGAGCAGGTGATAATATGATGAAGATGAAGTTAAGAAACAATGGTTTTTCATTAATCGAACTGATTATTGTAATCGCAATTCTTGCGATACTTGTTGCACTAATTGCACCAAACTTAATGCAATATACAAAAAGAGCTCGAAGAGTAAGGGATCTTCAAGGTGCACAAATTATCGGGGAAACTCTTGAAAGAATATGTGCTGTTGATCCGGAAGCTGCTACAGAATGGAATAATATGACCAATAAAAGCAGTTCAAATCATGTAGAATATATAGTTAATCAGGGTACCGAGGACGAATATATTCTTACAAATGTATTTGAATTCAGTATGACCAGGGAAGGTATGATTACAGGAAAATATTGGAAGAACTTCCGTGACGGACAAATCAGAAATGCGAGAAATGCCAATGACTGTCCGGTTCTTTATGAAACCATGAAAGATGAACTTAAAACAAATATAGCAAGTATGGCATACCAGGATAACGATCTTCATGCATTCAGATGTGCTAAGAATTTAAATAACGGACGAGTTGAAGTATGGGCTTGCTATACACCTCCGGGAACAGATGGCGAAGGTGTTACAAACGGATATATTCAGTACCGCTTATGGCCCGATCCCGATCCTAATTATTTAAAGGGAGACTATGTGGAACCTATACATGCATGTAAATATAATAAAGTAGTTCAATAAGTACTTTTCATCTTCTTTATAACAAAAGGCCTGTGAATAATTTCACTGGCCTTTTGTTTATGTTATAAATAAATTGTTATTTACAAAGTCTGAAAACTCCGAAAACCTTACCTAATATCTGAATATTACCGTTTACGATTATAGGGTCCATAGAATCGTTTTCAGGCTTTAATTCGATATGATCTTTGAATTTATAAAATGTCTTAATTGTAGCACTGTCATCAAGAAGAGCAACAACCGTATCTCCGTTTGAAGCGGTATTGCATTGTCTTACAAAAACATAATCTCCGTTAAAGATACCTACATTAATCATACTGTCGCCCTTAGCCATAAGAACGAAAACTTCATCATTGGGAAGCATTTCCACAGGAAGAGGGAAGTAACCTTCAATGTTTTGTGTCGCAAGAATAGGTTCGCCGCAGGCTACCTGACCAACGATAGGAACCGAAGCGGTTTCGGTTCTGATTGAATTAAATGAATCATCAATTATTTCAATACATCTGGGTTTAGCCGGATCTCTTTTAATAAGATCGTTAGCTTCAAGTTTATTTAAATGAGCAAATATACTTGAAGTCGATGAAAGACCGGTAAATTTACACATTTCACGAACAGTAGGCGGAAAGCCTTTTTTCATGATATTTTCTTTTATGTATTCAAGCAAAGCATAATCGGTTTCTGTAAGCTTGTTTTTTTCTCTGGACATAACATATCTCCCTAAATAAATCGAACATATTTTCTATATCATAACATAACGAAAATTAAATAGCAAACATATTTTCGATTTATGCTCATAAAAAAGATGAGGAAATTTAATCCTCATCATTTTTGTCATTTCCTTTATCTGGAGAAACATCATTTTCATCTTCGCGTAATTTGAAATTCATTATAGCTTTTCGCCTTGTATCGTCTGAAATGGAAGCATAATGCTTTCTGGTGGTATTTACGTCTTTATGGCCTAAGAAATCAGCCACAAGGTAAATATCATTAGTTTCACGATAAAGATTCGTACCGAATGTACTACGAAGCTTGTGAGGCGTTATATGCTTTAATGTGTTTAGTTTGCTCGTGTATTTTGAAACCATATTTTCCATGGCTCGTACGGACATTCTTTTATTCTGCATGCTTAAGAACAAAGCATCCTCATTGCCTTCAACAGGAATAATGGTATTTCTTAAATCAAGATAATTGGAAAGAGCATCACAGACTTCGTCTCCGAAGTAAATAATCGCTTCTTTACCGCCTTTTCTTCTTACCTTAAATCTGAATTCGTCCAAATCGACATCGGATATATTAAGACCTACGCATTCAGATACACGGATGCCGGTACCGAGCATAACTGTAAGAATCGTAAAATCTCTGGTAGCGTTTCTGTCAAAAAATCTTGCTTCGCCTTTGGTAAGCTTTGCTCCGTTTTCAACCAAATCAAGAAGATCAACCACTTCATTTACATCCAGACGAATGATTTCTTTTTCGTGAAGCTTTGGCATAGGAACAAGATCCGCAGGATTGGTTTTTATGAGCTCATTTACGAAATAATAATGATAGAAGCTCTTTAAAGAAGCAAGTTTTCTGGCTTTGCCACGTTCGTCGTTGGTGTATACCTTACCGTCTTTTTCATAGTAAGATAAATATTCCATATAAAAGAGTATGTCGTTTCTTGTGATTTCATCAAGAATTGTTATTTTATAATCCTGAATAGGATATTTGAATTTATCTTCATTTTCATGCAGATATTCAAAGAAAACTATCAGATCATAAGCATAAGCAATCTTTGTTCTGGAAGAAATAACATCATTTTTACCGATGAAATAATCCGCACAAAAAGAAGGGAGTCTTTTTAAAAGTTCCCTTAATTTAAGAACGTTTTTCGCTTTTAAACTCTCGTGATAGTTTAAAGATTTCTTTTCCATCAGTTACACTTATTCCAGCCTTTTATATTTGAATTCTGAATAGCCGTAAATATTCTTTCCCTTACGCCCGGAGCCTCGTCGTTTATTTCTTTTATGAGGTTTTTTGCATACTGCCTTTTTGTGAAGCCGTCCACGGGGCATGGAGATTTTAAAACAGGTATGTTGTTTGCTTTAACAAATCCGATAATATCGGCTTCCTTCATATAAATGAAGGGTCTTATAACCGTTACACCTGTTCTGTCTAGGAATGTAACGGGAGAGAATGTATTCTGTCTGCCTTCGTATATTAAAGACATCATGTAAGTCTCGACCACGTCGTCCTGATGATGAGCATAAGCAATCTTTGAAATTCCGCGGTCTTTTAAATAATTATACATTGCGCCTTTGCGCATTTTGGCGCATAAGGAACAAGGATTTTCTTCTTTTCTTACATTAAATACGATATCAGAAATGTCAGATTCGACGATTACATATTCGACTTCAAGTTCATCACATATCTTTTTAATATCGTCAAAATTTAAGTTCTTAAAGCCAAGATCGCATGTTATGGCGATGAGAGAGTAGTTCTTGGGGTAAAACCTTCTCATTCCGGCTAAAGAATGTAATAAAGCCAGGGAATCCTTGCCTCCTGAAATGCCTACTGCAATCACATCGCCTTCGTTTATCATATTGTAATCATCAACCGCTTTTCGCGTTTTTGACATTATCTGCTGAAGTTTCATTTTTAGACCTTTAAATACTTTTTTTACCATACTGATTATATCATATTTATATAGAATTATAATAATTAATGGTTTATAATTTTATTGTATTTATATCAGATATTCAGAGGATAACATGGGCAAAAATATAGTTAAATTAATCGTTTCACTAGCTATAGGAGCATTTTGCGGACTTTGCTGCGGAATTATATTAACGGTCGTAAAAATAGCTGTCCCACAATATTATGATTTGACATGGAATATAATGAAAATCATATTCTGGATCCTTATCTGTTTAGTTTTTGTGGTGGCTTTCATTATAATAGGAATCTCAACCATAAAAGAATTCAATTTCATGAAGCTCTTTAACAATGAATTAATGTATAACGGACTTACAGAAACCGTTTACAACGCTGCTTCTAAAAGAAAAAATACTTATAAGAAAAACAAAGCCAGCGTCGGATATGTAGGAAGCGTTAATATGATGATAAATTATCTGGCGATGGAAGAGCGGTACGACGAAGCAGAAGAGCTGCTTAATGAGTTTGATTTCATAGAATTAAAAGATAAGATGAAGATCGAGTCAAATAATCCTATGAGAAGTAATATGGTGACATATTTCGGGCTTCTTGATACTGCAATAAGCTTAAATGTTGAAAAAGACAATGCAGAAAAAGTCGAAGAATTATATTCGATTTTCAATCCTTTATTTAATCTTAGTATTGCTAAATATGATTATTTAACCAATGTTTTATACGAAACCAAGCTTAAATATCTTTTATTCAAAAAAGAGTTCAACGAAGCTGATTCAATCCTGGATATTTTAAAATCTAACGAACCGTTTTTATACCATGCATTTTTGCTTGATAAGTATAAATTTGCTAATATAAAGGATAAGGAACTTATTGAAAAAACTTATAACGATGCTTTAACGGAAGCTGAAAAGACTGCTTCAAAAGGTTTTTATAAACAGGCGATAAAAAAGAAAAGAGACGAACTATTTAAAGATTTGGTGGAAGAGGAACAGGCATGAAATTTAAGTGGGATAAGAAATATTTATACTGGGGCGTAACTGCACTTGTTGTTCTGGCAATTGTTGTTTTGTTTAATTTCCTTTTAAACAACAATCTGGCCATAAGAACAGCGATAACCAAACTTGTAAAAATCTTACTTCCGATCATTTTAGGATTTGTATTTGCATTCCTGGTAAATCCTTTAATGAAATGGTTTGAAGAATCTGTATTTTCAATCTTTGACAAACAGGCACCCAACAGAAGACTTTTACCTAAATGGAAAAAGAATTTATACAGAATTCTTGCCATGGTTTTATCATACCTTGTAATTCTTATTTTAACTGCATGCTTTGTGGTTGCGGTTATTCCTCAAATCAGTGAAAGTATTATTAATATTTCGATTTTATTTCCCAAATATAAGGAAAACTTCACTGAATGGTTTGACCAGCTTACACGCAAATATCCTGAAGTTTATAAGTATTTAGGCAATTACATAAAAGAAAACGAAGAAATTATCGATAACTGGACCGACACAACGCTTGTTCCGTGGTTAACATCAATGGCATCTAAATCATCAGTTTATCTTTTAACTTTCTTTAAGGCCTTAAAAGATATTGTAATCGGTTTTATCGTTTCAATTTATGTATTATCCAAAAAAGAACTTTTCAAAGGCCAGGCAAAGAAAATTGTTTATTCTGTTTTCAATGTTAAAAACGGAAATATTGTCATTAAAAACGTTCGTATGGCTTCAGATAAGTTCTCGGGCTTCATAATCGGTAAAATAGTCGATTCCATGATTATCGGCGTTTTATGCTTCATAGGATGCTCGATAATTCGTATAGAATATCCGGTTCTGATTGCTTTAATTATTGGTGTGACAAACATAATTCCGTTTTTTGGACCTATTATCGGCGCAATTCCATGTCTTTTACTTTTACTTGTAATTAATCCCATACATGCGCTTTATTTCCTTATTTTCGTTATTATATTACAGCAGCTGGACGGAAACTTCATCGGTCCGAAGATTCTCGGTTCATCTACAGGAATTTCAAGTTTCTGGGTTATTTTTGCAATTACGATTTTTGGCGGTTTCTGGGGAATTCCCGGTATGATTATAGGTGTTCCCTTAATGGCTGTTATTTATACATTAATTCAGTCTACACTTGATATAACACTCAGAAATAAAGAATTATCACGTGATACAAACGATTATATTTATCTGGATCATATTGACAATGAAAACAAAGTATTTATTGACCGAGAATTAACCAGTGTATTACTTGCAAAGAAAAAAGAAGAGAAAAAGAGATTAGCTGAAGAGAAAAAGAAAGAAAAAGAGTTAAAGAAACAGGCTAAAGCTGCTGAAAAAGTCAAAAAAGAAGCAGAAATTGTAGAAAAAGAGCCTGAAAATGAAGAAAAAAGCGAATAAAATGTAATTTTTTACGATATTAAGACAAATAAAGGGGAATTTATATGTTTTATGATCCGAATTACAAGAACCAGATATTTTGGGAAACAGAAAATTTTTCGTTAGATGTTATCTTAGGGAAATTGAAAGAAGAAATTTTATTAAAATCTCAAAGAATAAATCCTCCTAAAAGCAAACGCGGCGCACTTGCAATATATGCAATCCTTGGAATCATTGTATTGAGTGTATTATCATCAGGTATTGCGTTTATAGTTACCAAAAGCGGCTTATTTACACTTGTTACAGCTGTTTGTTTCACGTTTTTCTGGTTTGGATGGGCATGCCTTTTTCTGGCAATTGCAGGATTTATTATTTATCCTAAAAGATTCAATGTACCGGTTGAAGCAACCTGCATCGGATATTCATTTTCATCATCAGGCGGCTCTCCGAATGAAAGTTTTAGTATTCCTTTGTGCCCCGTATTTGAATATGAATATAACGGTCAAAAAATAACTGCTTATGACGGAATTTATGATAATATCAATAAAAAGCCCGGAATTGGCACAAAAGCAACAATTTTTGTAGATCCTGACCATCCTGAAGAACTTAAATGGGGAACATCGAAAAATAATGCAATTTTTCTTATTTTAGCATTCGGATTTGCGGTAGTTTTGAGCATGGCGATATTTTTCATAGTTTTGAATGATGATAATTTTATGAATGAAGCTTTGAATAAAGTTTCAATGATAATGAATTATAAAATATAAAAAACGAAGAGTTATAAATAAAACAAAAAATACAGCCTTAATTGACTGTATTTTTTTAATTCCTTTATATGTATGATAATTTAACGCAGTAGTTGAGCCGCCAGATATACACTAAAACCACTCTTTTCTTGCTCAACTCTGCGTTAAATTATTCTTTTGCGAATAGTTGTATGTAATCTTCTATGAGCTTAACAGCACCTTCAATACCGGTTTTTGCAGAGTTTATACATAAATCATATGATGATGCGCGACCCCACTTTGAGTCTGAATAATAATTATAGTAACTTGCACGAGCACGGTCTTTTTTATCAATAAGTCCGTTTAAGTTATTTTCAGACATTTCAGGTTTTTCTTCAGCAATTCTTTTAAGACGGAAGTCTTTATCTGCATAAATGAATATTGAAATAAGATTTTCGTTGTCTTTTAAGATATAATCCGCACATCTGCCTACAATTACGCACGAACCTTCGCTGGCAATATTTTTAACTGTTTCATACTGCGCTAAAAAGATTTTCTGTCCGTAAGGCATGTCTGTTACGGAACCTCTGTTAAAACTGATTGAATAAGGATCTGTTACAAGATTGTAAAGAAAACTGGATGTGGGCTTTTCGTCATGTTCCATGATTATTTCCTTGCAAAGCCCTGATTCCTTTGATACACGGTCAATAAGAGCATTATCATAGAATTTGACGCCTAACTTCTCTGCCAGCTTCTCTCCTATCTCATGTCCGCCTGAACCGTATTGTCTGCCGATAGAAATGATGAAATCTTTCATATGTAATCCCCTCATAAAAAGTTTTTCATTTATCCCATGTTTCAATTTAAATTATACTATATTTTCGCTTAAAATAACAGTTTTTCTATTTATCCAGAATCTTAAGCAGACGCTCAAATTCAGGATTTAAAGGAGCATCAAATTCAACATATTCATTCTTCGTAGGATGCATAAATCCTATGGTTTTAGCATGTAAAACCTGGCCTTCTACGCCGAATTTGTTCTTAGGTGAGCCGTATACCGTATCTCCTAAAATCGGATGGTTTAAATACGCCATGGAAACCCTTATCTGATGCGTTCTGCCGGTCTCTAAAGTGAATTCTACCAAAGAATAACCGTCAAATTCTTTTAAAACCTTATAATGAGTAACTGATTTCTTACCATGCAAAGAATCGCATACACCCATTTTTTTACGGTCGTTTTTGTCTCTGTCGATATAAATATCTACCGTACCTTCGGGCTCTTTGAGTCTTCCGTTTATAATTCCCCAATAAACTCTCTTAATAGAGTGTACTTTTAACTGATCTGCGATGTTTCTGTGCGCAAAATCGTTTTTACAGATAATTAATGAGCCTGAAGTGTCTTTATCTATTCTGTGCACGATTCCGGGCCTTAAAATGCCGTTAATGCCTGATAATGCGTCTTTACAGTGAAATAACAAAGCATTTACAAGTGTTCCGTCTAAATGTCCGCATGCAGGATGAACAACCATTCCCTTAGGCTTATTAACAATCAGAAAATCATCGTCTTCATAAATGATATCCAAAGGAAAGTCTTCGGGAAGAATTTCAAGAGGTAAAGGATCGGGAACATTTAAATCAATCTCATCATCTTCTTTTAATTTATATGAAGATTTTGAACAGGTTTTACCGTTTACGGTGATGTTTCCTTCTTTTATGAGCTTCTGGATATAAGTTCTGGACGCATCTTTATAGACGTTGCTTAAAAAAACGTCTATTCTGTCCTCATTATCGTCCGCTATGAATTTATAAGTCGTAAAATCGCTCATTTATTCCTTTTCCCAGGACTTTTCGTCGTAGGTAATCTCTTCAAATGCTGATAAAATAATATCGTCACCCGGAAGGCTTGTTTCAATTCCTTTTCCAAGCTTGCATAAAAGCTTTGTATTTCCGTCTAACTTCTCAGTCAGCTTTTTGTAAATATCAAATAAAGACTTTGCTTTACATTTACACTGCGAAATCATTACTTTATATGGAACCAGGAGATCTCTGATTTCTAAATATTCTTCGTTTGAAATCAAATCTGACTTAAAAGAAACAAATGCAAGCAAAACAAGACTTAAAGAAACACAGTCTGCTTCCGTGAATTTACCTGTTTCTTTTAATACCTCATAAAAGATATTATCCGCAAAATATACTTCGCTCTCTTCTGCTTCATCATATGCCTTCTTATGCACATTTAAGGCTTCCTTGATAAAATGTTCAAGAGTCTCCTCATCCTGCGCTATAAGCTCGTAATTATTGTTCTCAAGCCACATAAAAAACTTAGCTTTATATAATGCGCCAAGTCTAAGAGCATGTGACATTAAAGTAATGTAATCTTTAGGGTCAGAGCCCTTAATATTTGATACACTTAATTCTTTAAAAGCTTCTTTAGATATCATTTCGGTAAAATCCTTTAGTTATATTTTTATCATAAAAAAGGGCAGGGATATTCCCTGCCCATATTATATTAAGTTTAATTACAGCATGCTGTCAGTTTCTTCGTCTTCGTCTCTCTTATCGCCTACGATACCAACTTCTGCAGGACAGATAAGGAAAATGAATTCAGAGATTTTCTGCATTGAACCGTCGATAGCATATACGCTGCCGGCTGTGAAGTCGATAAGTCTCTGACCAACCGCCTTGTTAACCTTTGATAAATCAAGGATAACTGCTCTTCCGTTTAATAAAGTATCAGCAATTTCGTATGAATCGTTGTCAAAAGAACTTGCAATTATATTGCAAATTTCAAAACTGCTTGAACCTGAACCGCTGTTTTTGTTTGAAGATCTCTTAAGCAATGATGAAAACCCTCCAGATTTTTTCTTTCCTTCTTCTTTATCGTCGTCAAATACATCCATTACGCTGCTAACCACTTTGAATTCCTCCTAAACATATTTTCTGGCACCAAAGATTGCGGTTCCGACTCTTACAAAATCAGCACCTTCTTCAATGGCTACCGTGTAATCACAAGTCATTCCCATTGACAGAAAAAACCTGTTTTTATTATATAATCCTTTATCTTTTAGGTCAACCATTAAAGACCGTAATTTCACAAAATATTGACGGTTCTCTTCAGCATTTTCTACATATGGCGCACTCGTCATAAGGCCCAGAACTTCAATACCTTCGATATCTTTAATCTGTCTGAAAGTCTCTTCAAGGTTTTCGCTTGTAAAACCAAACTTCGTATCTTCTTTGGCAACATTTACTTCAAGAAGAATTTTAGCCGTCAGATTTCTTTTAAGAGCTTCTTTTCCGATTGCCTGAGCCAGGTGAACCGAATCTACCGAATGAATCATATATACCTTATCGATGATATATTTAATCTTATTGGTCTG
>JAFYHV010000089.1 GCA_017538995.1 Lachnospiraceae bacterium
CACAGGGAAGCTTTTTCTTCCAATGTTAAAGTTGAGATGATTTCTCTGATTTCTTCGATTGTTTTCATATAACCCCTCGCTTTTTAAGTTTTCTAGATAAAGAACAAATACATTTATATTTTAACATATAGTATAATTAATATAAATAAAAATCGACCTAGTCCCGAAATCGTCATTTTGCCAAGTTATGACAACTATAAACAATTTATAAAAAAAACAAAAAGGTATTTATTTCTATCCCATATTATGCGATAATACATAGGTGTGTAAGTTTGTCTAAAAACTTATAGACCGCAAAAAATAAACAGGGGTGTTTTTTGTATGAAAATTTTTGGTAACAGAATTCGTATCGGTGATTTGCTGGTACAAAAGGGTTACATTACCGACGATCAGCTGAGCCAGGCTCTGGAGCAGCAGAGAGAACAAAAAGGTAAACTTGGTGAAGTCCTTATCAGTATGGGACTTGTTACAGAAGAGCAGTTTGCCGGAGTTATCTGTGATCAGCTCGGTATTCAAGCCATCGATTTAAAAGGCTTTAAACCCGATCAGGAATTGTTCGACACAATCGGCGAAGATATCCTGAGAAAAGATGTTCTCATTCCTATCGGATATGATGAGAACGATTATAATAAGTTAAAGGTCGCAATGGCCGACCCGATGAACCTCGGCGCTATCGACGATGTTCAGATTGTAACCGGAATGGAAGTTACTCCGGTATACGCATCCGCTACAACCGTCAATATGTTTATTGATAAGGTTTACGGTAAGAGACAGGCTATGGCTGCTGCTGAAGAGTTCCAGGAACAGCATGCCGATGAATTCGGCGATGTCGATGAAGGAGACGAAGACGAATCAGTAAACGATGCTCCTATCGTAAAGATTGTTAATACCGTTCTTGACGAGTCTGTCCGTATGGATTCATCCGATATTCATATCGAGCCCATGGAAGACAGAGTTAGGGTTCGATACAGAATCGACGGTGTACTTCAGGAAGTATTTACTTATCCGAGAAATGTACTTGCAGCTATGGTTGCCCGTATTAAAATCGTTTCCGGACTTGATATTTCCGAGAAAAGAAAACCTCAGGATGGTCGTCTTACCAGATTTGTAGACGGAGAAGAATACGATGTCCGTGTTTCAATTCTTCCTACAGTTTACGGCGAGAAAACCGTAATGCGTATGACAAAGAAGAGAGGTCTTACCAGAGAGAAAAAGCACTTAGGTCTTTATCCTGATGATGAAGCCAAGCTTGATGCTATCACACATAACCCTCACGGTATTATCCTTGTAACAGGACCTACCGGTTCCGGTAAATCTACCACATGTTATACGGTACTTCATGAACTTAACAAAGAAACAGTTAACATTATCACAGTAGAAGACCCTGTCGAAGCTAACGTTCCCGGTGTAAACCAGGTACAGGTTAACGTAAAAGCTGAACTTACATTCGCATCAGCTCTTCGTTCTATCCTCCGTCAGGACCCTGATATCATCATGATCGGTGAGATTCGAGACGGTGAAACTGCTGGTATCGCCGTTAAAGCATCTATCACAGGTCACTTGGTTATCTCTACACTGCATACCAACTCAACATCAGCTTCAATTACCCGTCTTATCGACATGGGTGTTGAATCATACCTGATTGGTGACGCAGTAGTAGGTATTATCGCTCAGCGTCTTGTAAGAAGACTTTGTCCGAAGTGCAAGATTCCTCACGAAGCTACCGAGAGAGAAAAAGAGTTACTTGGAGCTCCTATTGATCAGCCACTGTTGATCTACGAGCCCGGTGGATGTGATGAATGTAACAAGGGTTATAAAGGTCGAAAGGCTATCTATGAAATCATGCCAATTACTTCCGGTATCAGAAAAATCCTTCACCAGAAGGTTACTGCTGATGAAATTCAGGAAGTAGCAGTTAGGGAAGGCATGAATACACTTCGTATGGCGGGTGCCAGAAATGTTAAAGAAGGTATTACTTCTATAGAAGAAATGGTACGTGTTGCATACGATATGGATGAAGAAACAAAAGATGCTGAAAAAGCTGATTAAAAAAGTAAAGGTGGGAAAAAATGGCTGAATTTATTTATACTGCTGTCGGTCCGGACGGCAAAAAGAAAAAAGGTCGTGTAGAAGCTAAAACAAAGGAGATGGCAGTTGCCAATCTTAAAGCAGAAAAGAATACTGTTCTGAATATTTCAGAAGCTGGTGGACTTGCAAAAAGAGTTAATTTTTCTTTTGGTAAGAGAGTAAAAGCGAGAGACTTCTCTGTATTCTGTCATCAGTTCGTGTCAATTATTCAGGCCGGCGTTACAATCGTAGAAGCCTTCCAGATGCTGGGCGAGCAGACAGAAAATAAAGCTCTTAAATTTGCAGTACAGGAAGTGCATACGGATATCTCCCGTGGTGAACCTCTTGCAGTTGCGATGAGAAAAAGAAGCGGTGTATTCCCCAGTATGCTTTGCAATATGGTAGAAGCCGGTGAAGCATCAGGCTCGCTTGACAAATCATTCTCCAGAATGGCTACACAGTTTGAAAAAGATGCTCAGTTGGAAGCTGCAGTCAAGAAAGCTGTCATTTACCCTATAGTACTTATTTTGGTTTTAATAGGTGTTGTATTTGCAATGATGACATTCGTTATTCCTTCATTCATGGGAATGTTTGATGGTTTGGATGCAGAAATGCCCGCAATCACAATGGTAATCGTACATATTTCGGACTTTTTCGTTAAGTTCTGGTGGTTAATGCTTATTGTTGCTGCCGGTGCTTTCATTGGATTTAAAGCATTTTCAAATTCACCCGGAGGAAAAGATATTATTGATAAGGCAGTATTAAGAATTCCTGTTCTTGGCCCTATCCAGATGAAAAAAGCCTGCGCAAAACTTGGACGTACTCTTTGTACACTGCTTGGTGCCGGTGTTCCTATGATTGATGCTTTGGATATCACAGCAAAGTCAATGGATAATAACTGTTATAAACGCGCTATGAAAGAAGCGAAAGAACAGGTTGCCCGTGGTGTTGTTCTTTCAAGACCTCTAAAAACTTCAGGTTTATTCCCTCCGATGGTTTGCCATATGACCTCAATCGGAGAGGAAACAGGTAATATTGAAGCAATGCTTGAAAACGTTGCTAAGTATTATGAGGAAGACGTTCAGAACGCCACAGAGTCTATGATGGCCCTCATGGAGCCCATGATCATCATTTCGATGGCTTTCATCGTAGGTTTCCTGGTACTTGCTATCTTAAGCCCTATGTTTACACTCTACGAATCACTGAGTTAAATAAATATTGTTTATACATTGAGGAGGTTGGTATCAGCCTCCTCATTCAATTTTATTGCAAAAAAAGATTTTTAGTTGAAATTAGTTTTGCAAACCGGAAATAAGTCTTGCAAAAAAATACGTCCCTTAATTGAAAATTTTATTTCCAGTTATTCTTTATATGATTTATAACTAATCTATAATTTAAAAACTTACTGAAGTTAGTCTTGCAAACGAGACTGACTTCTTTTTTTATGCAAGAATTGAAGTAAAAAGTGTCAGGAG
>JAFYHV010000090.1 GCA_017538995.1 Lachnospiraceae bacterium
CAAGGAAAAAGTGGATGTGTCCAGACTCTGCGGTTTGTTCGGCGGAGGAGGCCATATAAGGGCAGCAGGCTTTTACTATAAGGGAAGCGAAGAAGAGATAACCAATTCTCTTTTAGATTTGCTTTCAATGGAAGATTTGTGATTTACCGAATAAAAAAAGAAGAATATAATATTACCTGAAAGATTTAAGGAATGGAAATATTTAAGGAAATTCCCAAATTAAAAAATAAAACCTGCGTCAGCATCGGCAAATTCGACGGAGTTCATTTAGGACATGTTACCTTACTCGAAGAACTTGCGCTGACAAGCGAGCTTAATGAATGCGAATCGGTTGTTTTTACATTCGATCCGAATCCCGAAGATTACTTCAGCGGAAATGAACTTTTGCATCTGAATACCAAGGGTGAGATAATATCCCAGATGGAAGAAATCGGCATCGACAATCTTGTCAGAGCCCCTTTTGACAAGGTTATGAATATGAGTGCGGAAGACTTCATAAAAGATATAATCGTAGGCCGTCTTAAAGCAAAAACAGTTGTCTGCGGAAGCGATGTATCCTTCGGAAAAGGCGGAGCGGGAGACGCTGCTCTTTTAGAAAAACTATCCGCAAAATACGGTTTTGAAACCGAGATTATAGAAAAAATAGAATATAAAGGCGAAACCATTTCTTCTTCAAGAATCATAAAAGCATTGGAAGACGGAAATATCGAAGATGCCACGGAAATGCTCGGATACGACTATTATCATTACGGCAAAGTCGTTCGCGGCGAAGGTCTGGCACACAAATACGATATTCCCACCGTAAACATAATGCCTGTAAAGGGAAGAGTAATCCCTAAGCACGGCGTTTATTTTACGATTGTTGAAACAGAGGACGGAGAAGAATTTAAAGCTGTTACGAATGTGGGAGTAAGACCCACGGTATCCGATGAAGGACGCATAAATATTGAGAGCCATTTAATCGACTGTCCTAACGACAGGGATTTTTATGACAGCAGAATAAAGGTTTATTTTTTGAAATTTCACAGAAGTGAACAGAAATTTGAATCACAAGAGTCTTTGTTTAAACAGATCGGCACAGACAGAAGCGAAGCCGAAAAGTTTTTCGAACAATTCTAGGAGGTCCTTATGACTTTTGCGAATATTCTTACATTAGCTGGCGGACTCGGGCTCTTCCTCTTCGGTATGAAGATGATGAGCGAATCCATTGAAAAGGCAGCAGGTGCCAAGTTAAGAAAAATTCTTGAGATTTTTACAACCAATAAATTTGCCGGCCTCGCTGTCGGTATGTTTTTTACCGCGATAATGCAGTCATCCAGTGCCTGTACTGTCATGGTAGTTTCTTTTGTTAACTCCGGTCTTATAAATCTTTATCAGGCAGCAGGAATTATCATGGGTGCCAATATCGGTACCACAATCACTTCACAGCTCGTTTCATTTAAATTAAGTGATTACGCGCCTATCTTCCTTCTGATTGGTGCAATATTGATAATGTTTATTAAAAAGCCCGCGATTAACCGCGTAGGCTATATTATAGTTTCGTTCGGTACTCTGTTTTTGGGAATTTCCCTTATGAGCCAGTCAATGAACGGTCTTAAGGAATCACCCGAAGTCATCAATTTCTTTGCATCGCTTTCAAATCCTTTCCTTGCGGTGTTAATCGGACTTTTGATAACAGGTGTCGTGCAGAGTTCGTCGGTTACGGTTTCAATCGTGCTCTTGCTTGCACAGCAGGGATTATTAAGTAACTTCTCGATTGTAATCTTCATAATCCTTGGTTGTAACATGGGTGCCTGTGTTTCCGCACTTCTTGCTTCTTTATCAGGTATGAAGGATGCAAAGAGAGCCGCAATGATTCACTTCTTATTCAACTTAGTCGGAACCGTTATCGTATTTATCATAATGGTTATCTTTGACGGTGTATTTGAAGCGAATCCGCTCGTCGAATTTATGCTTAAATTCTCGAAATACAATTACGGCCGATATGTCGCTAACTGCCATACCATCATAAAGATATTCCAGGTACTTGTTTTATTCCCGATGTCCGGCCTCCTCGTAAAAGCTACTTACCTTGTTATTCCCGGTAAGGAAGAAAAGGTCGGCTACAACGACGAGTACAAACTTCAGTACATCGGCAACAAAGTGGTATTTAACCCCGCAACCGCTGTAGTCGAAGTTACAAACGAAATCGAACGTATGGCAAACCTTGCACTCGATAACTTAAACAGAGCCATGAACTCTTTAGTAACTCTGGATGAGGAAGAAATCGAAAAGGTTGCCGAAGTTGAAAACAATATAAACTTCTTAAACAAAACGATTACGGACTACCTCGTAAAACTTACGCAGAGTACAATCCCTATCGAAGACCTTCAGCATATCGGTGCATACTTCCATGTGGTAAACGATATCGAGCGTATCGGTGACCATGCGACAAACATCGCGGAAACCGCACAGATGAGAAAAGAAAAGAACATCGAATTCTCCAAGGAAGCCTTTAACGAAATGGCTCAGATGATGGATGCTATAAATCTAAATCTTCAGTATGCTATCGAAATGTTCTCACAGAGAAAGATGGAGCATATCGATCAGGTTAAAGAGACTGAAGACAAGATTGACAACATGGAAAAAGAATTCCAGCAGACACATGTTCAGAGACTTACCAAGAACGAGTGTACAGCAGAAGCCGGAATGCTTTACTCAGACATTCTTTCGGGACTTGAAAGAGTCGGAGACCATGCTACCAACATCGCTTTCTCGATACTTGGAAATTCATAAAATTTTTGCTATAATACACTTTTGACTGTAAATTTTTATATACAAGGAGCTAGATAAATGAGCAGGGAACTTGCCAAAACATATGACCCCAAGGGCATAGAAGACAGACTTTATGAGAAATGGCTTGAAAAGAAATATTTTCATGCCGAGGTAGATGAAACAAAGAAACCTTTTACGATTGTTATTCCGCCACCCAATATCACAGGTCAGCTTCACATGGGTCATGCACTTGATAATACAATGCAGGACATTCTTATAAGATTTAAGAGAATGCAGGGATATAATGCCCTCTGGCAGCCCGGTACGGACCATGCTTCCATCGCTACGGAAGTCAGAATTATCAATACCTTAAAAGAGCAGGGTATCGACAAGCATGATCTCGGAAGAGAAAAATTCCTTGAGAGAGCATGGGAGTGGAAAAAAGAATACGGCGGAAGAATTATTTCCCAGCTTAAAAAACTCGGTTCATCATGTGACTGGGACAGAGAACGTTTTACAATGGA
>JAFYHV010000091.1 GCA_017538995.1 Lachnospiraceae bacterium
AGAAAGGCACAACAACACCTGTAGAAGGTGCGAATGTAAGTGTTGGAAGTGAATCTCTCGGAACAACTGATTCCACAGGAAAGAAAGAAAAGAGCGATCTTGCTGCAGGAGATTATACTGTAACAATAAAAGCTCCCGAGAATTACAAAGTATCGGGAGAGGCAAGCCAGACAAAGGAAGTAAAAGCCGGCGCTACTACAACATATATTTTCTATGTTGAAGAAATCTCCGTAACACCTGAAAAAGGATCCCTCGAAGTATATGTATACAAGAAAGGAACAACAGAAGGTGTAATCGGAGCAAAGGTAAGCGTTGGAGGCGAAACGCTCGAAACTATTGAAACAGGAAAGATAGAAAAGAGCGATCTTGCTGAAGGAGAATATACAGTATCAATAACAGCACCCGAGAATTACAAAGTGTCCGGTGAGGCAAGCCAGAAAAAGGAAGTAACAAAAGGAAATACTACAACATATATATTCTATGTTGAAGAAACCGGAAGTTTAATCATAAAGGTTGAGGATGAAGTTACCGGAAATCCTGTAAAAGGTGCCAAAGTATCTGTCAAGCAACCGGATGGAAATACCAAATACTTTACAACTGATGAAAACGGTGAGGTTAGCGAATATTCCAAAACTGCTTCAGGTAATCATAATACCCCGGTTGGCAATTATAAAATAACTGTAACTGAAGCTCCCAGTGGATATAATGTTACGACAGGAAATACTAATACTGTTTCGGTAACACAAGGAAATGAGATAACCCATATCGCAAAAGTAGATTTAGTTAAAGGCGGTGCGTTAATTATCAAAGTAGTGGATGAAGAAACAGGCAAACCTGTAAAGGGTGTGAGCCTTGAGGTAACAGAACCTGACGGTAGCAAGAAAACATATGTAACCGATGCAGACGGTGAAGTAAAAGATTACATAAAAATCGTTAAGGATAAAAAAGGAAATGATGTTTATCTTTCACCTGTCGGAGAATATAATATTAAAATCGTCAGCGTGCCGGATGGTGCTACCGTAACAGTAGGTAAGGAAAGCACTGTTAATGTAAGTCTTGGACAAAAGAGTGAGCATCTTGTAAAGATTAATACATCAAGCACAAACAACACAAATCCGGGCAACACAAATCCGGGTAACACAAATCCGGGCAACACTAATCCCGGCAACACAAATCCCGGCAACGCAAATCCAAGCAATACAACTGTAAGCAATACAAACACTTCAAACAATACAAGTACTGCAAGCAACAACACGAACACCGGCTCCAATTTGGATGGATCATCGAATTCAAGCGATAATAAAGATACATCAAATATAACGGTCACCTCGATTGATACGCAGACTAAGGGAGCAGGAGGTAATAATTCGACTGCCAAATCGTTAAAAACCGGCGAGAGCAAATTACCGTATATTCTTTTTGCTTCAATAATGCTTATGATTATTGCAGGCGCGATTATCTACATAAAGATTCATAAAGAAGACGATTTGGAAGATATCAGACTATAATCAAAAAAAGGCCATGGGTGATTACCCATGGCTTTTTTATCAATAATAACCGAGTAATATTTCTTTTATACTTAAGGTTATTGTGATAAAATTATTATTAGTTTTTATAAAATCTTTATGGGGTTAAAAATGGCTTTTACACATCTTCACGTTCATACGGAATACAGTCTTTTAGACGGCAGCAACAAAATAAATGAATACTTAAAACGTGTCAAAGAACTCGGCATGACTCATGCTGCCATCACGGACCACGGAACCATGTACGGTTGTATTGCATTTTACAACCAGGCGATAAAAGAGGGTATCGTTCCTATTATCGGCTGCGAAGTATATGTGGCCCCAGGCTCGAGATTTAACAAAGAGGCCGGTGACAACAAGTATTTCCACTTAGTTCTTTTGGCAGAAAACGATGAGGGGTATCACAATCTGATGCGCCTTGTTTCCATAGGTTTTAAAGACGGATATTATTACAAGCCCAGAGTAGACAAAGAAGTCCTAAGAAAATATTCCAAGGGTCTTATTTGTCTTTCCGCATGTCTTCAGGGAGAAGTGGCGGTAAACTTAACGCTCGGTCTTTACGACGAGGCTAAAAAGGTTGCACTCGAATACCTAGACATATTCGGAGAAGGCAATTATTTCCTTGAGATTCAGGATCACGGAATCGCGGAACAGAGACAGATCAATCCCGAGATTTACAGACTTTCCAAAGAATTAAACATACCGCTCGTTGCAACCAACGACGTTCATTATACGTATGCTTCCGATGCAGATGCACACGATCTTTTGTTATGTCTTCAGACAGGTAAAATTGTTACAGATACTGACAGAATGAAGTATGAGTACGGTCAGTTTTATGTTCGAAGCGAAGCCGAAATGCGCGAGCTTTTCCCTTATGCCGAAGAAGCGATAGACAATACTCAGCTTATAGCAGACAGATGCCATGTCAATCTTGAAGATAAGACTCCCAAGCTTCCTCATTTCGAAGTACCCGAAGGATTTACTTCGGAGAGTTACTTAAGATATATCTGCGAGGAAGGTTTAAAGAAGAGATATCCGAATGACGACGGTACGGCAAAGGCCAGACTGGACTACGAACTTTCAGTCATCGAAAACATGGGATTTGTAGACTATTTCTTAATAGTCATGGACTTCATTGCATACGCCAAAGATCACGATATTATGGTCGGTCCCGGAAGAGGATCGGGCGCAGGAAGTATCGTTGCATACTGCCTTAAAATCACGAATATCGATCCGATTAAATTCGGTCTTATTTTTGAAAGATTTCTTAATCCCGGCCGTGTAACCATGCCCGATATCGATATCGATTTCGGTGATGAAAGAAGAAACGAAGTTATCGATTACGTAATAGATAAATACGGCGAGGAAAAGGTTTCGAGAATCATTACTTTCGGTACGTTAAAAGCCAAAGGTGTGGTTCGTGACGTAGCAAGAGTAATGGGACTTCCTTACGAAATCGGCGACAGAATTTCCAAGGCTATTCCTGCAAGAATAAATGACGGTGAGACCAAAGAAGTCACGCTTGCGGTTGCGCTTGAAGTAAGTCAGGACCTTAAAAAAATGTACGAAAGCGATGACAATGTCCGCAAAGTTGTAGACATGTCAATGAAGCTTGAACACCTGCCGAGACATTCATCCGTTCATCCTGCGGGTGTGCTTATTGCGCCCAAAGAAGTTGAGACATACGTTCCTCTTGCAAAAGGAACCGATGATGTTCTGGTTACACAGTATGAAGCTCCCACGCTTGAATCTCTCGGACTTCTTAAGATGGATTTCTTAAGTCTAAGAACCCTGACCGTGCTTGAAAAAGCCTGCGCGAATGTTAAACGCACAAGAGGCATAGATATAAAACTTGAAGAAATAAACATGGAAGATGACAAGGTTTACGAATACATCGGAACCGGAGACACGGACGGTATATTCCAGCTTGAATCCGGCGGTATGAGAGGCTTTATGAAGAGACTTAAGCCTAAGAACCTTGAAAACGTAATGGCGGGTATTGCGCTTTACAGACCCGGTCCCATGCAGTACATAGACAACTACATTAAGTGTAAGGAAAATCCTGAAGATGTAAGTTTCTTATGCGATGAATTAAAGCCGATTCTCGAGCCCACTTACGGCTGTATGATTTATCAGGAACAGGTTATGCAGATAGTAAGAGATCTCGCAGGTTTTTCAATGAGCGACTCTGATAACGTACGTAAAGCCATGTCCAAGAAAAAAGCCAAAGACATGGAAAAGTACGGAAAAATGTTCATTTACGGAGACGAAGAACATAATATAGACGGATGTATCAAACGTCAGATCTCCGAGAACGCGGCTAATCAGATATACAAGGAAATGCAGAAATTCGCCGAATATGCTTTCAACAAATCCCATTCGGCGGTATATGCCGTTATTTCTTACCAGACGGCATACATGAAATATTATTATCCCGTTGAATACATGGCAGCGCTTATTACATGTTCGCTGGATAATCCTGTTAAGACCGCATATTACATCAATTCCGCGAAGGAAATGGGCATAGAAGTGCTTCCTCCCGACATCAACGAGGGAATGAATGATTTCACCGTAAAAGACGGAAAACTGATTTATTCGCTTCATGCAATCAAGAATGTCGGAAGCCAGGTAATCGACCGCATAGTTGAGGAAAGAGAAGAGAACGGCAGATACGAAAGCATCTCCGATTTTATACGCCGCATAGGTGCCAAGGAAGTCAACAAGCGTGCGATTGAAAACTTCATAAAAGCAGGCGCTTTTGACAGCCTGGGCGGTAACAGAAAGCAGTTTATCCAGGTTTATGAAGCAATCATGGATGATGTGGCTGCGGAAAATAAAAAGCTTAATACCAATCAGATGACCATCTTTGACATTCTTGGAACGGAAGAAAGAAAAGCGATGGAAATAAAGCTTCCGAATGTTGAAGAATTCTCCAAGGAAGAAATTCTTCAGATGGAAAAAGAAGTGCTCGGAGTATATATTTCCGGACATCCTCTTGATGACGTAAAAGATATCTGGAAAAAGAATGTAACCGCAACCAGTGATGAATTCGAATACCTTGAAGAACTGCAGGGCAGCAAAATTCCCGACGGTAAAAAAGTTACAATCGGCGGTATTGTTACAAACTTAAATGTCAGACTCACCAAGAGAAAAGAAACCATGGCTATTTTCGAACTCGAAGATTTGGTCGGTAGAGTCGAAATAATGGTATTTCCGAAGGCTTATGAGAGACTTAGAGAATATCTAGTTGAAGACAATCTTGTGTTTGTATCAGGCAGGGTAAGTACCGAAGAAGACGTAAATTCAAAGCTTATAGCCGAAGAAATCTCTTCTTTTACGGAAGTTCCCAAAACATTATGGTTGAAGTTTGACGATATGGACAAGTATAATGAGTTATGGGGAAAGATTAATAATATCCTTAACGAACACAGAGGAATTGATGATGTGAACATCCGCATTATCAAAGAGAATAAATTAAAAACAATTACGAAAAGAGAACTCGGGGTATATGCCGACGAAAAGCTTGTAGCAAGACTTGAGGAAATACTCGGCGTGGGTTCGGTTGTTGTCAGATAATCAAGGAGGAATAAAAATGGCTGAGATTAAAACTATCGGTGTTCTTACAAGCGGCGGTGACGCACCGGGAATGAATGCGGCCATAAGAGGCGTGGTAAGAACGGCAATCTGCAAAGGTGTGGCTGTTAAAGGTATAAAGAGAGGATATGCGGGACTTCTGGCTGAAGATATCGTAGATATGAACAGAAGCAGCGTGTCCGATATTATCGACGAAGGCGGTACGATTTTAGGAACTGCAAGATGTTCTGAATTTATGACTGAAGAAGGCCAGGCCAAGGGTGCTGAAGTTTGTAAAAAGCACAATATCGACGGTGTGGTTGTAATCGGCGGTGACGGCTCATACAGAGGCGCACTTGCACTTTCCAAGCACGGCATCAATACCATCGGAATTCCCGGCACAATCGACCTTGATATTGCTTGTACCGACTACACAATCGGTTTTGATACAGCGATTAATACCGCTATGGAAGCCATTGATAAAGTAAGAGATACTTCATCGTCACACGAGAGATGCAGTATCATCGAAGTTATGGGCAGAAACGCAGGTTATATAGCTTTATGGTGCGGTATCGCAAACGGCGCCGAAGATATCCTTATTCCCGAAAAATACGATTACAACGAACAGACAATTATAAATAACATTATCCAGAACAGAAAAAAAGGTAAGAGACATCATATCATTATCAATGCCGAAGGTATCGGACATTCAACCAGTATGGCAAGAAGAATCGAAGCTGCAACCGGTATTGAAACCAGAGCGACTATTTTAGGATATATGCAGCGTGGCGGTTCACCTACATGTAAGGACAGATTCTATGCATCCATCATGGGTTCGTACGCAGCTGAAATTCTCTGTGAAGGCAAGACCAACAGAGTGGTTGCTCACAGCAAGGGCGAGTTCGTGGACTTCGATATCGACGAAGCTCTCGCAATGCAGAAAGAGATTTCCGAATACGAATACAGAGTTAGCAAAATGCTTTCGATGTAAAACGACCATTTGGGGACGGTTCTATTTTGGCTTTTTTTACCACTTGGGGACACATCTCCAAGTTCCGGAGGACACAGACTTGATAACATCTGCAAGTAACGGCAGAATAAAATATATAGATAACTTGATGCAAAAATCTAAGTTCAGACGTTCTGAGGGCAAATTTGTAGCCGAGGGCATCAAGATGTTTAACGAAGCACCCAAGGGCGATGTGCTCGAAGTATATATAAAAGAGGGCGCTTACGATTCTTTTGATACAGAGACTAAAAAGAAATTGGAGCGGATCGGATATGAAGTTTTATCCGAACCGGTCTTTAAGAAGGTTACGGATACGGTTACCCCTCAGGGAATCTTATCCGTAATTAAAATTCGCGAATCTTCAGTCGAAGATATTTTATCCGACGAAAATCCTATAATAGCTGTGCTTGAAAACATTCAGGATCCGGGCAATATCGGTACGATTATACGTACCGCTGAAGGCGCGGGTGTTAACGGTTTGTTACTTTCAAGGGACTGCGTGGATATTTATAATCCCAAGGTAATCCGTTCTACCATGGGAAGCGTTTTCAGAATGAAATTTGCTTATATCGATATCGATTCGGTGTTTGATTCTTTTAGGAGCAAAAATATTGAAACCTATGCGCTGGCACTTGATAAAAAAGCACAGGCATATGATAAATACGATTATAAAAAACCGGTTGCATTCTTCGTAGGAAACGAAGGAAACGGCCTTAAGGAAAGCACTATTGAAAAGTGCGACAATACCGCATTCATTCCTATGTGTGGCAAAGTTGAAAGTTTAAATGCATCGGTAGCGGCATCGCTTATGATGTATGAGATTTTCAGACAACGAAGACAATAACCTTAAAAGGAGAAAAATATGAAATTTACAGATATTGTTGAAAAGGTAAGAAATATCGCATCAGGTGTTGATGCAACTAACAGAGGCTTTCTCGCAGTTCAGGTTAATTTGACCGGCAAAGAAGGCGGCGTTTTTTATGTGGAAGTAAAAGACGGAAAAATCAATGTTGAGCCTTACGAATATAATGACAGAAACTGTGCGGTTACAATGAGCCTGACAGATTTCAACAAACTCATAGACGGAAAACTCGATCCCGTTCTTGCGTTCACCATGGGCAAACTTAAAGTCGACGGAGACATGGGAAAAGCACTCGAATTTGCAAATGTTCTTAAGAAATAACCGAATGTTAAAATGCGTTGCTTGTGGCAATGGCTGATTTGGCCATAAGATTGAGCCATCAAAAAACGCAGGAGGAAAAGCTTATGCTTGGAGAAAACATTAAAATCTTAAGAAAACAAAAAGGCTACTCACAGGAAACATTAGCCCAGCAGTTAAATGTTGTAAGACAAACGGTTTCCAAATGGGAAAAGGGAATATCGGTACCTGATGCAGAAATGCTAAATTCACTGTCGGAACTTTTTGAGGTTCCCGTCAGCGCACTGCTTGGCAGTAAAATTGAAGAAGCCGCGACAGAAACCGACCCGAGAATGGAAGAAATTGCAAAGCAGCTTGCAATATTAAACGAGCAGCTTGCAAATCAGGCTTTGCGTAAAAGAAAGACCGGAAAGAGAATACTTATAATTATTGCTGCGGTAATTGTCGGATTTATTCTTTTATGCTTTCTGTACATTGGCGCTCTGATTCTTTTAAGATATGAGGCGGCTTCGAATACGAACTATTACAAGACCGTAATTCAGTGCGAGATTAACGGCGAAACGTACGGCTACGAAATGATTTATGATGATAATTACAGGATTCACGCAGAAGGCGGAGATGCTTTTATCATCGATCATATCAGTACGACACAATATGATGATTACAATGAAGAGATTGCCCACATAGAGGATTATTTCAACGACCACGGCGGAAGCGTAACGATAATTACAGACCGCCAGCCGGTGGCTTCAATAAACGATTAAATAATGGGACCATGTACATAGCATGGTCCTTTATTTTTTGGTATAATATTCTTCTAGAGTGATATATATTTTCAGGTAAAACATTATGGAAAAAACTAACATCGTTTTAATAGGAATGCCTGCTTCGGGTAAGAGTACGGTTGGCGTTATTCTTGCTAAGGTTTTAGGCAAAAAGTTCATAGATACGGATCTTGTAATTCAGCTTAGAGAAGATGCTCTTTTAGCAGATATCATAAAAGAAAAAGGCGTCGAAGGCTTTATGAAATGCGAGGAAGAAGCGATTCTTTCTGTAGACGAAAACAATACCGTGATTGCCACGGGCGGAAGTGCGGTTTACGGCGAAAAAGCCATGGAGCATTTAAAGGAAAACGGAATCGTAATTTATCTTAAAGTCGGGAAAGAAGAGCTTTTCAAAAGACTTAAAAACATAAAAGAACGCGGAGTCGTTTTAAAGCAGGGCGAAACCCTTGAAGAGATGTATGATAACCGCAGTATTTTATACGAGAAATACGCGGATATTGTTATCAAAGAACGCGACAGTACGATTGAGGAAACAATCGAAAAAATACAGAATGAATTAAGTGATTAGGAGGAAATGAAAATGGAATTTACAACAGATATCTTCAGTCAGTTTGACAAGAAATGGGCACTGCTTACAGCAGGTAACAAAGAGAGTTTCAACACCATGACGATTAGCTGGGGCGGCGCTGGTACACTCTGGGGAAAACCCGTGGTTACAACCTATGTTCGTACTTCAAGACTGACTCATGATTTTATGGACAGGGAAGATTATTTTACGATCAGCTTTTATCCCGAAGAATATAAGAAAACTCTTGCAGTTCTCGGTTCAAAGTCCGGCAGAGATATGGATAAGATGAATGCATCGGGATTGACAGCAAAGGAAGTAAACAATTCCATGACCTTCGAAGAAGCAGAGGTAACTTTAGTCTGCAGAAAACTCTTCAAGCAGAGACTTGAGCCCGCAAACATTCTTGATGCACAGGCAAGAGCATTCTATGACGGTGATGCCGAGCATGATATGTATATCGGTGAAGTGGTTGAGATTTTATAAATGAAAAAAAGACTTATCTATGCACTGGCAACAATTATATTAATTGCAGTAGAAGTTTTAATTGCACTCTTTGTACACGATAATTTCGTTCGCCCATACATTGGTGATGTGATTGTAGTTGTTGTGGTGTATTGTTTTGTAAGAATTATTATTCCCGAAAAAGTATATCTTTTACCATTGTATGTTTTTCTCTTCGCGGAAATGGTTGAAGTTTTGCAGTACTTCCACATCGTGGATTTACTGGGGCTTGGAAACAGTACATTTTTCCGCGTACTTATAGGCGGTGTATTTGACTTAAAAGATATTCTTTGCTACGGAATCGGCTGCTTTCTTTTAGGAGCCTTTGAGCTTTTCAGATTCAGGAGAGCACATGAAAAAGAAAAGTAATATTCAAAATTTAATACGTGTTTTCCTGGCACTCAACATGCTGACGATTCTTTTGTTTTCCGGATGCTCATGCAATCAATCTGAAGCGCCGATAGAACACCCTCTCGACGGAGATGGTGAGATAAATTATGCTGCAATGCCGGGAGTTCCTGAAGTACCCGAGCAGTATGGGTATGCGATTTATTTAAAAATCAGAGCCGAGTTTGTAATCTATCTTAACGACAGAGGCGGGATGATTACGTATGAAATGAAAAACAATGAGGCCATGAAAGTGGCTGAGCATGCTGCCATACTGGAGGGCGACTGCTTTGAAGCGACGAGAGAGATTTTCCGTATGTCGATTGATGATTTTTCGATTGATACGGAGAATGAAGATATGCAGGTTGCTCTTATTGTAAATAATTTAAGCGACGAAGAAGGCAGCGAAATGCTTCAGAGAGCAATCGACGGAGCAAATGCGGCTTTGGAAGAGAGAAACAAAACCGGCGAAGTTAATTTTACTTTTCCCGAAGGAATGGTATTCACGGAATCTGCATTCCATGAAGATGTTCCCGGAGATGAAGGCCGTCCGCCTGAAGAAGAACATCCGAATTATAACAAGGAAACAGGGGAGTGGGTTTGTGCGAGCCAGTCCGATCTGGATTCTGTTATGAATTTTATGCGTGAACGAGGTATCGAGGGCGTACGTTCTATAAAGATTACAAAGGATTTAACATTGTCGCTTAACAGTTCCTCTCAGTATAAAGATATCACACTTGACTGCAACGGTCAAAAGATAACAGTAACCGGTAATTTTGTTGCAGATACAGAAAATGTTCAGCCTTTAATATTGCAAAATGCAGGAAGCGTTGATTTGTCAGGGCTTAATGTGGATATGGATTCTGCCAAAACCCTCAAACCCGGCGGACCGAGACCGGAAGAAACCGAAGAGCAGGCTTACTGGAATACTCAGAATTCATGCGTTGATATAGTGCGCATTTTCGGTACACCCGAAGGTAATATCATTATTCCCGAATTATTTGTAAGGGGTGACAGCGTGGAAAGAAGTGAGAAAACAGATTCCATATTTGATCCTTACTGTGTATATGAGACCAAACCGGACGAAATATGTTTAAGAGTGGTTGGGCCCGCAGATGATTATGTTGCGCGTAATGAAAAAGAGATAAAGGTTCTTGAACAGGTTTTTGAAAACGGAGAATACCACAGCCTGACGGGACAGACCTCGAACAATTTCTATTACGTCTGCACAGACATAACGATGGATATCGGTGAATGCACGCTTCCCAATATGGATTATGATGCCATAAGTGTCGGAAAGGGCGGACATTTGACCTTAACCGGTACTCTTTATATTACGGGCGGAACATTCAAAATGGAAACATTCCAGCATGACGGCATAGACATAAGGGGCCTCACCATAGTCAAAAAACATCCTTCGCCCGATATGATTCATATCGGATATGATCCTGAGGAAGGCATCGACGAAGATTTGTATAAATGTAAAACAGCATCAGGTACCATTTATTATACAAAAAGTTCGGATAAAGTTTCGATAACTGTCTGGTGATTAAATGAGCGATAAAATTTTTAAAAAAGCTCTTGTGGATTTTACGCTTGATTTCGCCTCGGGCGATGCGATTCGTGCCCTGGCGGATAAAGGGTATTCCGTAAGTGAAATTCATAAAAGACTCGATTTTCCTACACCCGTTGAAAGAATCCGCGACACGGTATGGAAACATTTTATTGAAACGGGTGTGATACTGCTTGATGCACCTTCAGCTGAATCACAAAAGCGAGTCACCTATGAAAAAGTGCAGGACAGCTTCGGCAGAACTTCTTTTAAGCAGGTTATCACAGAGGATAATGAAGCAAGGGAATACGTTGAACTGGATTTCGGCAAGCGCATTTATCAAAACAAAAACGCATTTGAAAAATCCCTTGAAGCCCTGTCCAACGAGGACAGACAGTATATACTCGATCTTCCTTGGCCGTTACAGAAGGTCTGGCATGAAAAAAACGAAAGAATAATAAGAATAATCAAAGTTCTGGATATGAAATAAAAAGGCGCTTTTAATGAACTGCACCCCGAATGTTAGACAAAAACATTCGGGGTGTTTTTTATGTCTAAATATAGTTTTGAGGAAAAATGCGAAGCTGTTAAGCGTGTTTTGGATGGAATGTCAATGACAAGAAGCGCGAGAATTATGGGTGTA
>JAFYHV010000092.1 GCA_017538995.1 Lachnospiraceae bacterium
GAGTTAATCGGTTTTAAAAGATATTCTCTTACGCCGAGCTTGATGCACTGTCTTGCATATTCGAATTCATCGTAACCGCTTAAAACTATAATGCCTATCCAGGGCATCTGACTCTTTAATTCCCTGCAAAGTTCCAGACCGTCCATAAAAGGCATTTTAATATCTGTTATAACTATATCGGGGTTGGTGTCGCGAATAATAGGAAGCGCCATCTCTCCGTCAGGTGCTTCTCCGACAAGCGAATAAGGAGTATCCTCCCACGGGAAAGATTCTCTTATTCCTTCTCTTATTACTATTTCATCATCAACCAGAAATACTTTCATGTTCCGATATCTCCTCTTTCGTTCTGAAAGGTACCTTAAAACTTACCTTCGTACCTTCCGAATTACTTTCTATTATAAGTCCGTCTGCCTGGTTATAGTACAGACGTATACGCATATTTACGTTTACGAGGCCAAAACCGCCTCCGCCACCCTCACTGACGGAAGGCTGGCCTTTTTTCATTCTTTCGTTTAAAGCTTCAAGCTGTTCAGCGGTCATTCCCGAACCGGTATCGGAAACGGAAAAACATAAATATCCGTCTTCTGCTTTTCCCTCAACCTTAATCAAACCGCCTCCACGTTTGATTTTAATGCCGTGGTAAAGCGCATTTTCGATTAAAGGCTGAAGCATCAGCTTAAGCATATAATATTCTCCGATTTCATCGGGAATATCGATTTCATATTTCATGATATCACGGTATCTTGTCTGCTGAATCTTAAGATAACCTTCGATATGTTTCTTCTCCTGACTGATGGGAATCCAGTCGGCACCTGATGAAAGGCTGATTCTGAAGAAGTCACTAAGCGCACTTGTAAGCTGGATAACTTCGTCTTTTTCACCTGCCTCTGCTTTCCATACAATAGCATCAAGCGTGTTGTAAAGGAAATGAGGATTTATCTGTGCCTGAAGAGTTCTGAGTTCTGCCTTCCTTAATCGTTTGGCATCAAGCTCACTCTTTTTCATCATGGCTTCCAGATCGTCGGCCATGGTATTAACCTGCTTGGTAAGGTTTCTAAGTTCAGTAACATCCGTGTCGGGAAGTCTCGCATCAAGAGTACCTTCTGCTAAAAGAGCCGTTACTTTTTCGAGTTCTTCGATGGGCTGTTTTACGAACGCCGCGGTCCTTTTCATGGATCTGTTTCGATACCACAAAGCCACAATAACGATTATTACTTCTGCAACCGCGGTAATAATGATAACCCACAAAAGGCTGATACTCATCTTTGCGGAAGATTCGATTTCTTTAGCAATATATTCGTTTAACATACTGTCGACGAGTGCCGCAACATCTCTTACTTCGACTAATACCGCTTCGTTTTCAACAACCGGAACCTGCGCATCGATATTGTCCCTTATGATATCGACATAGTTTTCGAGTGTTTCCATTGTACGGCCTGCGACCATAAGAGAAAGCCGGTTCTCTTCGCTCGTCTCCTCGGATATTCTTTCTACCGTATCTTCCACATCATGCATCATGACGTAAATTTTGCTTTCCGCAAAAGTCTCACGTCCGCTTATTATATTCCATGCCGCTCCGGGAATGTCTTCCGCCACAACAGTTTTAAGACCTGCAATGGTTTCCATTCTCTGAATGGAGCTGTGGTATTTATACGCATAAAAAAGCATCAGCAAAAGACTGATAATAATGGGGAATACAAGCATTAAAACCATTCTGTGTGAAAGATCGTTTATTCGCCCGAGTATGCTTTTTTCTTTACCTGCTCTTTTCATCAGTATCCTCTGTCGGGAATCATTGAGGTATCCTGCTCATCGGAGAAAACCTGCTCCACAGGATGGATAACTTCGTTAACTTCTTCGCCTGCTTTAAGCTTGATTGCGGTTTCCATTACTTCCTTGCCAAGCTTGGGAGTACATTCAACCACGCAGTTAATTCTGCCTTCTTTTAAAACATCGATGGCTTCCTGACCGCCGTCGATTGAAATAATAATTATATCTTTGCCCGGAACAAAACCTGCCTTTTCAATCTCAGGCAGTGCACCGAGTGTCATTTCGTCATTGTGAGAATAAATAACGTCTATACTGTCGCCGTATGTATCGAGTAAGTATCTCATACACTCTGCACCGCGGCTCTTTAAAAAATCACCGTCAATGCTTTCAAGAATCGTCATTCTGCTGTCGTTGGCAATTGCATCCGCAAAGCCTGCCTGACGCTGTCTCATGGGTGTTGAATTTTCTGTACCCGTAATCTCAACGATATTTACATGCTCAAGTCCGAGGCTGTCTGCTTTTCTAATAAGGTACTCACCTGCCATCACGCCTTCGTTATAAAAGTCCGCGCCGATAAGGCATGTGGTAAGGCCTTCCTTCTGAGTGCTTATGTCTCTGTCAACAAGGATAACGGGAATGCCTGCGTCCTTTGCTTCGGTAAGCACATTGTCCCACCCCTCTTCGACTATGGGCGAGAACGCTATAACATCAACCTTGTACGCAATAAACCTTCTGATAGCGGCGATCTGGTTTTCCTGCTTCTGATTGGCATTTTCAAACATCAGGTTAACGCCGTAGTTTGCCGCCTGATCTTCAATATCCTTCGTATTGCCGATTCTCCAAGCGCTCTCCGAACCAATCTGAGAAAAGCCTAAAATAAGACTCGAATCACTTTCCTGATCAGAACCGTTGGTGCAGCCTGCAAACAAAGATAAAGAAAGCAGAAGCCCAAAACCGGCGCATAATATTCTTTTTAATAACCCTTTTTTTACAGTTCCCATATCATTCATCCTCTTAAAAGCGGAATTCATTTTCCACATAAAAGTATATATTGAAAAGGTTTATTTGTCTTTAATTACTTTTTTAAACGGCATAAGCATTCCGTCGGTCATCTTGCCGTTCATCTTCTTTTTTATTTTAGGATTTCTCATCATACCGCCGACTAAGTACATTGCAAGCATTGCGCCTTTTTTCTTCTGCGGGAAATCATAAAATTTATGTTTCTTATAAAACTTGTGATCTTCTCTCATAAGGCCCTGCATCTGCCAGATTAGGTCTCTGAAAATCTTCATGCCGCCGACACCGTAAAAATTCTTCGGAGGAAGATATTTTTTATCAATGATATAGCAGAGCGACTCTGCAAGCTTGTCAATTTCTTTGTCGGGATTGTACTGATTGCTTGCAACACCTGCCAAAGTATTGCCGCCGACCTGCGCTCTCGCTTCCATTAAGAGGCGGAGATTTTCTTCCGCATCAAGATTGCCGTCAACAAGATATCCTACAGGCTTTCCCATAGTAACGGTACGATGACCGTTACAGAACTGTCTGTCGTCAAACATCTTAAAACGATAGCCCATGCTGTGGTCTTTTATGGTGTACGCATAAACAGTTGCATCCGCGGTCTGAATATTGTCTCTTAAGAATGAATCAAATCCGTCCTTGTAAATACATTTGCCGTCTGCCGCACAGTTAAAGCATCCTAAGCATCCGCCCGTAAAAGGAAACTCCGCGATATTAACAATTTCGGTCTCGCATGGAAGAACGTTTTTAAGTCTTTCGCACATGTTTTCAAGACGGTTGTCGGTTGAATTGGAATAGTCTGCAACTATTACGATTCTTTTAGGAGCTTTTGCATTAATCATTGTTCCGACAGGATTTGTTTTCTTTAATTTCACAGGCTTTTTAACCTGAAGAAGGTCTTGTGAAAAGCCTTTTTTGATATTCCATAAAACAAACTCAAAATAAGACAGCGCTTCTTTCTGGCCCTTGTCATGAAGCAGGTCTTCCATATCTGCAGAAAGTCCGCGGATTACCTTAAAGCCCATATCCGCACAGTTTTCCTCGATAAAATTGTGCGCGGTAATATCATAAAAGTGAAGCGATGTGCTTACCTGGGTTGCGTATTTGCTCGTAAAATCAATACCGCTCTCTTTCATCAGCTCAATGAAATGATGAAGCTGCGAAGGCACCAGAAATGTGTAAACCGGATAACAGAAAATAACCAGATCTGCAGCCTTTAAGGGCGCCATCCAGAAATCTTTGTCTGTTTCCATTTTTCTAATCTGCTGACCTACATGAAGCACTTTGTATTTATGGTCGGGAAAATGTTTTTTGATATAACGAAGCGTACATAAAGTGATACTGTTTTTTCCGGTCGGTGAACCGTTAAGAATGAGAATATTCATAACCCTCTCCCCCTCTTAAAAGAAAAATAAAAATACCAGGCACCCGCAGGCGCCCGGTATGAAAATCAAAAATAATTACAGTTCTCTGTTTCTTTCAACGCATGCTTCAACAGCATCCATAACAACGCCTCTGAAGCCGCCTTCTTCAAGAACCTGTACTGCTGCAATCGTTGTACCTGCAGGTGAGCATACCATATCCTTTAATTCGCCGGGATGTTTGCCGGTCTCAAGCATTAAAGCAGCACTGCCCTTAACTGCGCTTGCAGCAAATTCGTAAGCCTTATCTCTTGTAAGGCCTGCTGCCACGCCCGCATCAGCCATAGCTTCGATGAACATGAATACATATGCGGGAGCACTTCCGCTGATACCAACAACCGCATCCATCTGACTCTCAGTAACTTCAATAGCTTTGCCGCATGCAGAAAGAATACTGATAGCAGTCTTCTTGTCTTCTTCACTTACGTTTTTATTTGCACATACGCCTGTACATCCTTCACCGATAAGTGCGGGAGTATTGGGCATACATCTTACTATCTTTTTATCGGAACCGATATTCTCTTCAAGCCATGCGATTGTTTTGCCTGCTGCGATTGAAATAACAAGTGTGTCATTATTCCATGAATCTTTTATATCTGTAAGCATGCTGCCCATGAACTGGGGCTTAACCGCAAGAAGAACCACATCCGAGGCAGCAAGAACTTCCTTGTTGTCTGAAGCAATCTTGATTCCGTACTTTTCGTATGCTTTATTTTTCATATTATCGTTTACGTCAAAACCGATAATGTTTTCTTTTGAAACAATTCCTTTGGAAACGATTCCGCCTAAAATGGCACCACCCATGTTTCCGAGTCCGATAATTCCGATACGCATTTTTTTATCTCCTTTATATCACGGAGTCAGGCACCCTGCGGGAGCCAGACACCTTTTCATTTACAAATTATAATAATATAGACCATATTCTTCAAGAACAGCTTTACCATTTGGTAATGCCGTCTTTCCATGC
>JAFYHV010000093.1 GCA_017538995.1 Lachnospiraceae bacterium
AACGGATTTTACTATTTACAGGGAGATATCGCAAGACTTCATTCGGCAGTTATTTCCTACGCAAGAGATTTTATGATCAACAGAGGATTCACATACTGCGTTCCTCCTTTTATGATCAGAAGCAACGTAGTTACAGGCGTTATGAGCTTTGCCGAAATGGATGCCATGATGTACAAGATTGAAGGCGAAGACCTTTACTTAATCGGTACTTCGGAGCATTCGATGATCGGTAAGTTTATCGATACAATCATTCCCGAGGAAGAACTTCCCAAGACCCTCACAAGTTACTCGCCCTGCTTCAGAAAAGAAAAAGGCGCTCACGGTATCGAGGAAAGAGGCGTTTACAGAATTCATCAGTTCGAGAAACAGGAAATGATTGTTGTCTGCCATCCCGACGATTCCAAGATGTGGTTCGACAAATTATGGCAGAACACAGTTGACCTCTTCAGATCGATGGATATTCCCGTAAGAACACTCGAGTGCTGCTCGGGAGATTTGGCAGATCTTAAGGTTAAATCGTTCGACGTAGAAGCATGGTCACCCAGACAGCAGAAGTACTTCGAAGTAGGAAGCTGCTCGAACTTAGGCGATGCTCAGGCTAGAAGACTTAAAATCAGAGTTAACGGCAAAGACGGCAGCAAGTACTTTGCTCATACATTAAACAACACGGTTGTTGCTCCTCCCAGAATGCTTATCGCATTCCTTGAAAACAACCTTCAGGCAGACGGTTCGGTGAGAATTCCCGAAGTTCTTCGTCCTTACATGGGAGGCATGACGGAGATTAGATAACTCATCGGAAGCGGTGGTAATATGAACAGATATTTCAGAGCCGTAGGCTTTTTGAATAATTTCTCAATACAGGAATATGAAAAAATAGTCGAAGACATCATTTTTCGTCCGGAAGGCTCTATAATTGCGGATAATATCAACGCAAAATATCTGATTCTGGACAAAAATCTTGATTGCGGCGAGAATATCGGTATCTGCGCCAGGATCATAAAAGATTCGAAAGGCAATATTCACAGAGACACGGTTTTTCCGTATTTCAGAAACGATGAATTTGTCGAGCACGAGTACTGCTCGTTCGAAAAAAAGATCAGCGGCGAAGAGTTCTTGGGAGTTTACGAAGATTTAAACCTCGGAGAGAACATTTTCTTTTATGTTCAGAACGTGGATGAGCTCTTTAAGAAGAAAAATCTTAAAACCATCAAATGTTCGGTTGCGATTTCCGGACTTTCGATTGCCGGAAACGTAATTCTGCCCATAAAAAAGAACGAAGCGCAGATAGAAGATGCCAAAGAGTTTAACAAAAAGAGAATAAACCTCTTAAACAAGGCAAACGACGGCGATCACAATGCTTTCGCGACGGTCAGATACGACGATATCTTAACAAATGTAACTGTTTCCGAACAGGTATTTGTTGAATCGATGGATATTTACACCGTAGTTGATTCGTCCTTCATTCCCTGTGGTGCCGAATGCGATTTATATTCGGTACTTGGAGAAATAGTGGATTTCAAAACAGTCAAAAACGTTGTCAGCGACGAAAACGTCTATGTTTTGAAAGTTTTGGTAAAAGGTGTGGTTTTAACAATCTGCATCAACGAAAAAGATTTATTCGGCGAGCCCCAGATCGGTTTCCGTTTCAAAGGAACCGTCTGGCTGCAGGGCCGTGTAAATATTCCCTAGTTCCTATAGTTAAGTGGATATAATAAGCCCCTCCTAAGGGCTAGTCCCCAGTTCGACTCTGGGTGGGAACGTAAAAACGCTCGAAGAGAAATCTTCGGGCGTTTTTTATAGAATACTGTTTTTATAAATCAGTTTATTGAATTTTACGATTTCTTCGGGCGTCATCGCCTTTTTATCAACTATCTGACCGTGGGTGATAATTCCTTTTCCCGAGACGGTTAGAATGGTCATTTCCTCAAGGTCGATGATATCCGTTATCTGGTTGTAGAGGAAATCATAATTCGCCTTGGAACCCACTACACGGAAAAATTTGGGGTAGAAAATTACATGCATTTCCACCGGAGTTCCGCAGTAGAGTTTCATCTGACTGTAGTTGACCGCCGCCTGATAAAGATATCCGAACCACGACATAAAGAAAACGTAGAGTCCAAGCAGGATAAATATGATAAAAGGAATCAGCAGTCTTAAGAATACAAAAGCAAAACCGATTGCAAAAAGAAGAATCGAAACAAGGAAAGTGATTCGCTGCCACTTAAGGTGATATCTTCCGTAAGTGATTCTCGCATATCTGCGGTTCATCGCTTTTGTTAATATGAATTTGTTTTCAAGTACCGGAATCATGTCCGGATTTACTGAGTCTGTGTGAGCCATAATTTTTTAAAAAGGTTTGTTGTTAAGCCAGTCATTGTAAGCCGCATTGGCTTCTTCGCTTGCTTTTTTGTCTTTCCACGCACTGATGTCGCTGCAGATTGCGAGCATTTCGTCAACCACGAGCTCTGCAGTTTTGGGTTTTACGTATATAAGGTATGAAGTCATCCGTCTGATGGCTTTCGGACTGCCGAGGTTTTTGATGATTTCCTCGCCGAGTCTCTCCGGAAAGCCAAGCCCAGTCAGAGCTTCCATTAATTCATTTCTGGCATTTATCCATTCGGTTCTGTCGTTCATATTAATTCATCTGTTTTAAAATAAAATCTTTTACGCCCTCGAGCGAGCTTTCTTTCCATGCGCCTTCGTCTGCTTTTAAGGAAAGAGGGTAAATAATCTGAAAATCAAGCGTTTCACCCGGAACCCTTCCGCTTCTGAGGGGCTCATAAAAGTTATTGTAGAAATCTTCCTCGGTAGCGTTTTTAAACTGATCCGGCTTTAAGAAACGAAGCTGCTTCTTTGTATTCTCGATAAACATCTTCGCCGCGAGCGGTGCGAGCTTTTCATAATCGTCTTTTTGAACATCCGTGAAAATCGCAGGGATTTCGCCTTTGACAACGCGCTCGTTTTCTCTGTCTATCTTAATTCCGAAGGGCTCAAATGAAAATTCATCTTCAGTGAAATTCAGTTTAACAAATAGTCCGAACTCGGTATTAAACTGCGATCTCTGATAATCCGTATCGAAGATAAAATTGCCGAGCGAATAAAAAATCATTTTATCACCGACAGTTTCGTAGTTCATCGGTACATGCGGATGATGAGCAACAACGATATCCGCGCCCATATCAAGGTATGCAAGGTATCTGTCTCTGGTATAGTATGTGGGAAGTGCGGTGAATTCTTCGCCCGCATGCGCCACCACCACGCACCATCTGTTGTTTTTCTTTATATCTTTTATTGCTTTTTCGATTTTCTCAAGGTCGCTCCAGGAAAAACATCCGGGAGTTTCGGGACCTGCTTTTCTGCAGGCTCTCTGATAACCGACTCCGATCATGCCAATGCCACCTGCTTCTTTTATGATAACAGGTTTTCTTGCCTCGCTTTCATTCATGCCTGCGCCAAGAGTGAGCGCCCTATGCGCTTTGGAATTTTCCAGAGTCGCAGCAATGCCTTCGGGACCTGCATCCATAATATGGTTGTTGCATATGTTCCAGATATCGGCATTTATTCCCTTAAGAAAATCTCCGACCTTCGGATCCATGCTGTGAACTAAAGAAAGAGCACCGGTTGTGGCTTCTTCGACCTTTCTTTCGTAAAGCGGTCCTTCGACATTTACAATCAGATGGTCGCCCGAAGTTAAAAATGCACGCACATCATCGGAGAGAAGATTTTCATCCTCCCACCTTTTATTCATATATTTGTCAAAACCGATATCTCCGGTAAAAATCAAACTGGTTTCGTTCATTTTATTTTTTCTTATAGAAGTCCGACAGGGTTTTATTGTCTGAATATCTGAATCAAGAGATATTCTTAACTCTCTTAATTCTATATCATTTTGAATATCAAGGAAATACCTGTCTGAAACTCCGAAGTATTTTGCCAGACGAAGAGAGGTATCAGCAGTGATTTTTCTTCTTCCGTGTAAAATGTCCTGAATTCTGGATACGGGAACATGAATATCCTGAGCAAGTCTGTATGCAGAGATGCCCATAGGTTTCATAAATTCTTCAATTAATATTTCACCCATTGTCACGGTGATTTTTGTAAATCCCATAAAAGAGTCCTCGTATCTTCAAATCCAGATTATACACGCACTCCGTGTATATGTCAAACGGGTATACAATAAAAAAAGACCGATCAAGATGACCGGTCTTAAAAGTTTATTTCAAAGATTCATACAGTGCAGAAGTTTCTTCCGACGTGTTTTCGCTGATGTAATATGTTCTGGTTTTGGTTTCGATTTTAATGTACTTTCCGACCTGAGGATTTAAGTAAAGTCTGCAGCCGGCTTTGCCGTTTACTGTAAAAACTCCGCTTGCGACATTATCCATTCCGGTGCCTGCAGTTCTTGTTGCCTTCAAATCACTTAAGTCACCGTACTCAACCGAGGCGATTTCGTTTTTGGCGATTTTATACTCGTCCCAGAGCTGATGGCATATTACGTAATCGTCGGTTTCGATTATATCAATAGGTGTTACGGACATCATTCCGATCCAGATCAGTGCAAGAATAGAAAATACTATTGTAAGGACTCCCAATCCCGTGATGATTTTTCCGACAGGATGGGCAATGTTTATTGTCATTCCAACACCCACTCTTTTATCGACATTAAGTTTTCTGTCATTCGGGTTGTAATAAAACATGCCTAAAATCCAGTGGTCATCGTCATCTTCGACAAAGTTTGTTTCTTCTTTATAATATCTTTTATCAATAGCCAGTTTCTTAAATGCGTAAATAAACGTAACCGTAATCATAACCAGTATATATACTCCCAAAAGCAGAACAAGCAAAATCTCCGCATTTAAGAAAAGTGCACAGGCCAGAACTATAAGTGCAAAAATATTATTTAACCAGGAAAAGAAAATCATATAATCCGAAAAAATCTTTTTCCTTGAACGGTTGTAGTTTGCATTAATATCGCTGTTTTCGCTGATTACTTCATTTCTGGAATTATCGATCATAAAAGCAATAGGCAGGATAATAAAGTTTGTGGCAATAATCGATGCAACTAATGCTGTGCAGACGAACGCCCCCTCAAAAACCTTAAGAGGTAAAAGTAATCCGAGGTCAATGAGTACGGCTAAAACTATAATCAGCAAACCCACAATGTTTGCTCCAAAAAGAAGCGGTTTGTTTAAAGCGTGAATATTGGAGGCGTTTTTAAGATCTGCATAAAGAACGCCTTCGTTTACTATTCCTAAGCATTTTTTGTATTTTTTCAGTTCCGAATTGCCGAGTGCATAAGGAATACAAATGACAACCAAAGCAATGTAAACAAATACAGTCCAGACAATCATTTTAATTGTCAGGCCCGGCACAAAGAGGAGCAGCGTTGAAATCACAAGAATTCCGATTAAGATTGCAGTGCCCTGTTTTTTATGAGTACCAACAAGAATATCAATAAATTTTGCGCTTTTATCCACCTTATATTCCGGTCTGTTGTTAACTCCGAAAATACGCTGCTTTTTCTGCCAGTTCTTCGGATACATCATTACATAAAGCAGAATAACCGAAGGAACAAGGCATATAAACATTATTAATCCAAGTAAAAAATCATTCATATCATTTACCCCACATTTCATCAATCAGTTTGTCAAAATCTTCTTTAGCAATACCGGAAATTTTCGCTTCCGAAATTATTCGCTTTAATTCGTCAGCATTTTCATTGCTTAAGGATTTTGACTGGTTTATTTCCATACGGACTCTGGCGCCGTTTTTTCTGTCAGTCAGAATATAGCCCTCAGATTTTAAGATCTGATAGGCTTTGCTGACGGTCATCGTATTGATACCGATTTCCATCGACAGTGCCCTGACCGTAGGAAGCTGTTCCCCGGCCGATAATTCGCCCGAGGAAATGCCCATCACTATCTGATTTCTGATCTGCATGTATATAGGTACATCAGAGTATTCATTAATCCTGATTATCATTTAAAGTCTCCGCCTTTTTACTTTTTTTGATTAAAACAACTGCGCCGAGAACGATTGCGAGTATAAATAAGGGAAGCCCTGCAACAATTCCGTTAAAGAACGGTCCCATAATCGTAAGTTTTCCGGCTCTTTCGGGATTAAGCACACTGTAAAACAAGGCTCCGAATGAGGATGCATTTACTGCTCCGTGAAGAAGCGCGGGATACCAGATGCATTTTGTTTTATCATAAACTATTTCGTGAATAAGGCCCAAAGTAATGGTGAATACGGTAAACACAATCAGTCCGACAACAGGGTAACCGAAATAATCAAATCCATACTCATAGCCTGCGATAATTATAATGGGATAGTGGAAAGCGCCCCAGATAAGACCTCCTAAAAGCCATGTGGGAACTTTGCCCATACTCTTGTTTAATTCGGGATAAAGGAAACCTCTCCAGCCGACCTCTTCACCGAGTGCGACGAACATATTAAGAAGAGGAGCATAAGTTATTGACTGTAAAATCACAATTACAATATATATCTTATAACTTAATCCGGCCGCTTCCAGCACATCAATTATATTCGTGCCTTCGGGAAGTGTACTCTGCATATAAGAGCCGGTCAGATCAAACATATCCGGGTAAATAATATAAAAGAGTGCGGCTCCGAGAGTGGCGAATATTGCGGGTCCGAAGAAGCAGAGCGGGATAAGAAACCACACTTTTTTGAATTTGGGTATAAAACTGATTCCCTTAAAATTGCCTTTTGCAAAAAGCGCTCCGAAGAACGGTGTGAACATTACAACCATCATAGCTATCTGGAAAACGCTTGTTCCGATATTATTCTGGTTTTTCAAGGCAATGAAAGAAACCGGGATTTCAATGGCATATGCCAGTATAAATACGAATAATAAATATTTTACGATTTGTTTTTTGTTCATAAGCACCTCCGTAAATGTTGGTGAACTTTTAAATCATACAATCACATGTTTTTGTATTAGTTGTTGTAATACAAACTATACAACGACTCTTTTATGGTGTCAATATCTTTTCAAAAAAAATTTTTAAATTTCAAGAGCTGTATTATAATGGAAAAAGAGCTCATAAAAGAAGCATTTATATAAGAAAGGAAATACCATGTACTATCTCATCAATGAAAAATTAGAAAAATCCACGAAAAGTGAATTCAGAAAAGGAAAGAGCCAGTTCGTGGCCGTAATGACACTCGAGGAGTGGAAAAACACAAAGGAAGATTTCGAAATGGGAATCGACCTTGATATCGATCCTACAGAGATTTATTCCACCAAAGCCGTAGTTAACTATGATTCGCTGACAGGGTGTTTCAGCATTCCAGACCGCGATAATTTTGAGAAATATTATGATTTTCTTTTTGCCCTCGACGAAAAGGGTATTGTTTTCATTGATGATCACGAGTACGTAAACGGTATTATTGAAAGAATACAGAAAACCAAAAAATGGAGATTCCCGAGCCTCGAGAGATTTATATACGATTTTCTCGAAGAGATAGTAAGGCATGACAGGGAGCTTATCGAAAAATACGAAAAAGAACTTACCGAAATGGAAGATCTTATTGCAAAAGACTGCGGCGAGGAAATGTCCGACAGAGCTAATGACATTCGAAGCGACATAAGAGATTTAAGAGTCCATTACGAGCAGCTTCTCGATTTTTCGCAGGAACTCGAAGAAAACGAAAACAATTTCTTTACACACGAAAACTTAAGATATTTTAAACTTTTTACGAGTCGTATTGAAAGAATGCGTGACGAAACAATGGCGGTCAGCGACCATGCTCTTCAGATCAGAGATATCTACAAGGCTCATCTTGATATTAAGCAGAACCGTATTATGACGCTGCTTACCATCGTTACCACAATTTTTACACCGCTTACGGTTATCGCCGGCTGGTACGGAATGAACTTTAAATATATGCCCGAGTTAAATTCAAAACTCGGCTATCCCATCGTTATTATCGTCAGTCTTTTCATTGTTGTCGGAAGCCTGGTTATATTTAAATTAAAAAAATGGCTGTAAAAAAATATTTTTTGTAACCTTTCGTTTCGTTCATTTGTATTATGTGTGAAAGGCCTTAAAAAATAACTTACACAGGAGAACTCATGAGACCTGCATTAAATGAACTGGTCGAAAAGTACAAGAACAATCTCTACGCCGTGGCATTCAATGTTTGCAAAAACCCCGATGACGCAGAGGATGCAGTTCAGGACACTTTTGTTTCATACTTTTCGAACCGCAAAGAATTTGAGACGGAAGAACACGTAAAAGCATGGCTTATACGGGTGGCAATCAATAAAGCAAAAAATATAAACAATTCATTCTGGAGAAAAAACAAAGTCACTCTGGATGAAACAATGGAAACACTGGCTTTCGAAACGGAAGAATCAAAAGATCTTTTTGAGACAGTAATGAAACTTCCGGAAAAATATCGTATCGCCATTCACCTATTTTATTTCGAGGATTACACCGTAAAGGAGATTTCGGAGATTTTAAAAACTTCCGAAAGCAATGTGAAAGTAAGATTATCGCGTGGCAGAAACCTTCTCAAGGAAACATTAAAGGAGGGATGGGAAGATGACGAATAAAGAAAAATACAAACAGGCATTTTCGGTACTTCATACCTCCGAAAATTTTTCACCGGAGGTAGAAATAATGGCAAAATTAAATAAAAAGAACAAAATCAGAGGTATCATAGCAGCATGTATCGGAATTTTTACAATCGGAGGTTTGAGCACCACAGCTTATGCGGCTAATGTCGGAAACATTCAGAGACAGATTCAGCTCTGGGTACAGGGCGACCAGACAACCGCAACTCTCGATATCGATGAAACACAGGGCGAGTACAAGATTTCTTATACCGGCACCGACGGAGCCCCTGTAGAAATTGGCGGTGGCGGCATCACGATTGATATTAACGGAAATGAAAGACCTGTCAACGAAGAGGAAATCATGGAACACATAATGATGCCTTCGGTAGAATACTTAGATGACGGCAGCATCAAGGTTTACTACAAAGACAGAGAGATAGACATCACAAATAACTTCGACAGTGAAGGCTTCTGCTACACACAGATAGCCGACGGCGGACAGACATATTACATGACTATCAAAAAGAACGGCGGATACGGTATTGATACAATTAAGTATCCTTCCAAGAAAAACTTTAATAACTAAAACAACCCTAAACCTGGAACTTATTTAATATATACTGCTCAAAATTCATCAGGTTTTGAAAATGCACTCGTAAAAAAATCAAACGGGTGCATTTTTATTTTTGGTGTTGACATTTATAATCAAAATGTATATATTGAATATATACAATAATTATTGTAAAGAGAAAAGTGCGCATTTTCTCTTCTTTGCGCAAAGAAAAGGAAAACCATATGGACATCATTATCAGTAACGCTTCGGGAGTTCCTATTTACGAGCAAATCGAAGAACAAATCAAAGGCCTAATTATGACAGGAGACCTGAAGGCGGGGGACGCTCTTCCTTCAATGAGATTTCTGGCAAAAGAATTAAAAATCAGTGTAATTACAACAAAACGTGCTTATGAAGAGCTCGAACGCGACGGATATATTGAATCCGTTGTCGGAAAGGGCAGCTTCGTAAAAGGTGTAAGCAGCGACCTTATGAAAGAGTCAATGCGCTTTGCCATTGAAGAATATATGGAAAAGGCCGTTGATAAGGCACTTCTTGGCAAAGTGTCTCTTGAAGAAATGAAGGAAATGCTTGATATCATTTACGAAGAGAAACAGAAAGGATGACATTATGGATGAAGTTATAAATGTAATAGAACTAAAAGATGTTGTCAAAGATTACGGTGATTTTAAACTTGATAAGATAAGTTTCGCCGTACCGGAAGGCTCTGTCTGCGGATTCATCGGTCAGAACGGAGCAGGAAAGACAACAACCATAAATCTGATACTTGATGTAATTAAAAAAGATGCGGGGGAGGTTCTTTTATTCGGACAGCCGGTCGATGGCAAATCCGCTTTCTTAAGAGAAGATGTAGGTGTTGTATTCGATGAAATGGGCTTTCATGATTTTATGACGGGCAAAGACATCAACATTATGATGAAGAATATTTACAAGAACTGGGATGAGGAAGTTTTCTTCGATTATCTTAAAAGATTCTCACTTCCTTCAAAGAAGCCCTGCGGCAAATTTTCAAGAGGTATGAGAATGAAGCTTCAGATTGCCGTGGCTTTGTCCCATCATGCAAAGATGCTTATCATGGATGAACCGACCAGCGGCCTCGATCCGATTGTAAGAAACGAAATGATTAATATTTTCCGTGAGTTTGTGGTTGAAGAAGACCATACGATTCTTTTATCATCCCATATCACGGGCGATCTTGAAAAAATAGCGGATGAAGTCGTATTTATTGACGGCGGACGAATTGTTTTATCGGGCAACAAAGACGAAATACTTGAAAAGCACGGAATACTTAAATGTAAAAAAGAAGAACTCTCCAAAATCAGTGAGTCTCTTATCGTAAGCTTCGAAGAAAGCAGCTTTGGTGCGGAAGTACTTGTTAACGACAGACATGCCGCAGCAAAACTTTATCCCGATATGTTAATTGAACCTGCGCTTTTGGAGCAGATAATGATTTTCTACGTTAACAAGAAGAGGTAGATTTATGAAGGGTTTGATTATAAAAGACATAATGTGTCTAAAAAAACAACTAAGAACCTTCTCTTTCGTCCTGCTTGGCGTATTTGTTCTGGCATTAATGTATGTTTTAAGCGCACGCTTCGGTAATATTGCAAAAGCCGGCGCGGATATGCTGTTGGAAAATGATATTACGGCAGTTGATGTGAAAAACATAGGTTCCTTTGTGCTTTTAATTTTTATGATTATTCCGCTGTCGGCCGTTCTTGATATGACCGTTATTTTCAATGCGGACGGAGAGGCAGGATTTAACAGGATTTCGAGTTCGATTCCGTTGTCTGTTCCCAAGAGACTTCTTGCTAGATTCATGACCATTTACGCACTTTTTGGCATCGGAATTGTTGTTGATACGGTTTTGGCGATTATGATTTCTTCGCTTACCGATATGATGACTTTTGGCGAATTAATGGGAACGGTTGTATTCTTTGCATCGTTTCTTAGCATTTACGGAGCACTTGTTGTCTTTTTCAATATACTGTTAGGATACGGTAAGGATCAGTATTGCCAGGTATTTGCCATACTTGTGACGGTTTTGGCGGTGGTCCTTCTTAATTTAAAGAAACTGATAGTAGTCTGGAAAGTTGCAGTCCTTGAAAAAGAAATAGAGTTAAACGTTTGGGGATGGCTTGATTATATTAAGACCAAAGCATGGGTTGTTTTGATCGCAGCTGTTCTGGTAAGCGCAATTTCCTATGGCCTCTCGTTATACATAGCAGAAAGAAAGAGAGGTGTTATCTGATGGGTGGACTTTTATATAAAGATTTTGTCTCGATTAAGGGCAAACAAGTATCAATTACGATGGCAGGCCTCGTTATTCTGTTTTTAATATTCCGTGTGATCTTTTCGGGGAATTATATTAACGAAAATTTTATGGCGGTCACCGAGGCAGGAGAAATGGTTAATATGCTGGATGTAATATTTTTAACAATTCTTCCGTCTGTCTTATATATTTTTATAATGCTGGTCAGTTTTTGTTTTAACAAAACAGTTGTTTATGATGAGAAGAACAAGGTTCGTTCATATATGCTTGCATTGCCGCTTGATAAGAAAAAATATGTGGCATCAAAGTATATTTTTGTAGGAATTCTGACATATGTATTCTTATCGCTGTATTACATTCTTTTAGTTATTAACAATGCTTTTATGAGCGATGTGGAAAGGCTGGTTAATTCGGCGAATCTGTGTATGGCAATCGCAGTTCCGAGTATGTGTCTGGTATTAATAATGCATATGGTGGACATACCGTTTAATCTTCTTTTTGGAAATGTAAAAGCCAGGACTTTTCAGACAATATTCTGGTTAATGGTAGGATTTGCAGTTGTGGCGTTTTTCCTTTTCGGAGACCTGGAAATACTGGATAAATGGAATATTTTGAAGCTGATTGAATGGGCCGACAAGCATGCGTTTGAATTAACCGTAGTCTCGATTTTATCACCTGTAATATCGCTTTTACTTTTTTATCTTTCATATAGAATCACGGTTTTCTTTTACGAAAGAAAGGAGGGTATGGATGAATAAAAAACTTGAATTAAAAAGACTTCTTATATACCTTGCCTTTTCATTCGGCTTAGCATATGCGTGGTTTTTTATAACCAATATGAAATTTGAAACCTGGCAGGAAATGTCGAGTGCGAAGGAAAGTTTCATCGCACTTGGAATGCTGGCACCTTTACTAGCGCATATTTTAACAAGACTTGTTACCAAAGAAGGTTTTAAATTATACGGAAAAGATTCCATGATGTTTGGGATTTCCCTAAAAGATAAAAAGTGGATCTTCTTTGTACTGGCAATCATACTTCCCTGGATTTATATAGAACTCGGTAATGTTTTGACGATTCTTTTCTTCAGGGAACTGTATGATCCCGAGTATTATCTGAAACTGGAAATTGATAAAAGAATTCTATATATATATCCGCTCGCAGCAATAATTTCCGGAGTGTTTTCATCGTTCGCGGCATTCGGAGAAGAAGCCGGCTGGAGAGGCTATATGATGCCAAAGCTTTTAAAACTTTTTGGTGCCGAAGGTGAAGGCAAAGGCGCTTTTCGCGGGAAAATCTTAGCCGTAATAATTGGCGGTATAATCTGGGGATTATGGCATGCGCCCTTAACCTGCACTGGTCATAATTTCGGAACGGACTATCCCGGATTTCCTTATGTCGGAATTGCAAGAATGTGTCTCTTCTGTACTTTGATCGGAATAATGCTGACATTTATTACCGTAAAAAGCGGTTCCGTCTGGCCTGCGGCAATAATGCACGCGGTTTTAAATTCGGTACCAAGCATCTTAAACGGATACATCAATACCGATCTGGCAACAACCTGGGTTACGAAATATTACAGCGGTGTCTGGCAATTGCTTGTGTTGATTGTTTTAGCAGCGATTTGCCTAAAACTTTTATCCGGTAAAAAAGTCCCCGCGAAGGCTTAAAATATAAGTGCAGTCTGTTATGGCTGCACTTTTTTAGTTTGTTGATTTTAGGGTGTTTTTAAGGTAAAATATTTATCGGATAGCTGAATATTTTTTTGACTTGAATTAAGTAAGAGGGGTTACAAAAAATGAAAAAAATAGTAGAGATGTACAAATGTCCGAACTGCCAGGGAAAACTGGAGAAAACGGACGATGCAAACGTGCTTCGCTGTATGTTCTGCGGTACCGAATTTGCGACCGAGGATTCAGAACCGGAAGAAGTTGAAGTTAAGGAAGAGGAAGTAAAGGAAGAAGCTCTTCCCAAGCAGAAGATGGAAACCGAAGACGGATTTACCAAATTCGAATGGTTTGACTACAGAACCAAATTCAAAAAACTTCTGACCGGCCACGATACCAAGGATGCAATGAGAACATTTGCATACTGCACCAACGAACTCGGAAGCAGTGAGGCAATCATAAAATTCATCAAAAGAGAACTGGTTGATGAATGCGGAATATACTGCAAGGAGCATAAAGAGGAAAAATTAATCGCCTTTTTAAACAGTAAATCGATTAAGGGGCAGATTAATCCTGATGACAATGTTATCTTTTATGCCAATAACGGTATTTTCTCCTGCGGAAAACACGGATTTGTAATAACCGACAAAAAGATTGTTTTCTCGGGCAGAAAGCCTCGCGTAATAGAGTATACCAATCTTCGCAAACTCGCCTTTGATATGGAGTCCGATTTTGTAGACGTACGTCTTAACAGTTCTTATGATACTTCTTTCGGAACAATAG
>JAFYHV010000094.1 GCA_017538995.1 Lachnospiraceae bacterium
AATTTTGCGGCTTTTCTGACTGCGATTCTTTTTGCAATGCTTCCGGTACACAGCATTTACGGAAACATCGTTATGGGCATTCCGCTTCTTATCTGCTGCATTTTAAAAATGATTAAAGCGGAAAAGAAAAGACGCATGATTCTGCATTTTATCCTGATTGCTTTCTTTGCATTAACCACCAGCCTTTCGCTTTGCGGCTGGGCGGTTCTCGGTATACTTTTTGTTCTCACTATTGAGGAAAGCATCAGAAAAAAGAAATTCCACGCACCGCTTTTCATTTCTTTTATGATTCTTCTTGTTATCTATGCAGTTCTTAACAAAGACCTTATCATAAATGCGTTAACAGGCGCAGGCTTCGTCAGCCACAGAGTGGAATTTGACTTAAAAACAGTCGGCGTAAATTTCTTTGATTCGATTAAAAACATTCTGCTTAAAGGTTCTGCCGAGTACGAAGCGGTTTCGATGCACGAGCCGATTTTTATCGTGGCAGTGATTGCGATTATCATTTCCGCCATCAGAAAAGAATCAAGAAAATACCTTCCTATTTTCGGCATTATTTTCGGCGCAATACTTTTAACCGCCGTTCTTTACGCATTCTTTAACACAACAGCTTTTATCCGCCTTCAGAATCTTCTCCCGGGAATGTTTACATCGTTCCAGTTTTCGCGAGTTTACTATTTCCTTCCCGCACTCTGGTACATTTTGTTCGGCGTTTCGGCAGCTGCCATTTTTGAAGCATTCCCCGAGAAAGGAAAGGTTGTTTCATTCATCTTACCCGGTATTCTTTTCCTCGCTGTACTTGCTTTCCTCATAAAAGACCCGGACGGCATTTTCCATCAGAACCTTGTATCTTCGTTAAACAACGAAAAAAGATCATACTATGTCAGCATGAGAAATCTTTATGCGGAAGATGTGATGCAGGAAATCGAAGATACCATCGGCGAAGACATAGACTCCTACCGCGTGGCGCATTTAGGCATGTGTCCCGTTGCGGCACTGATACACGGATTCAACACAATAGACGGATATTCAAATAACTATCCTCTTTCCTACAAGCACGAATTCAGGGAAATAATTGCGGACGAACTTGAACTAAGCGAATTTAACAAAAGTTACTTTGACGACTGGGGAAACCGCTGCTATCTTCTCTACCACGAATGGGCGAATTCCTATATGCTCAGCAAATATTATCAGGGAAGTGTGGACGATTTACACCTTAATTATGATAAAATGAAAGAGATGAATTGTAAGTATATATTCTCCGCCGCACCGATTACGGACTGCGAACAGTATAATTTGTCAGCCATCGGCGCTTTTGATTCTTCAGTCAGCTACTGGAGAGTATATGTTTACAAAATAGATTAAGAGGGATATGGAAATGAAGAAAATAACCAGAACTGTTTTGTATGTGCTTCTGTCGCTTGCTGCTATCGCAACACTTACAGGCTGTACAAACTTCAGCAAAAAGAAGGCGCTGCAGGAATATTCCGAAAGCCTGCGTAACGATGTAGTTTACTGGGAGGCAATGCAGCTTACTTCCAAGCAGATGGTTGAGTCAGACGACATAAGATCCTATGTCTCATATATTGGAACAATTATCGGATATATGGATACCATCGTGGAAAATGCGGAAAACAGAAATGCGGGACTTTACGATTACGAAATAAAAAATTTTGATGATTATTATGTTAAGGCCCTAAAAGAATTAAGAAACGGTTATGGGCTGATGCAGGAAGGCCTTAATGAACAAAGCGAATCCAAAATGGATGAAGGCGAACAGCAGCTGGAAGCGGCTGTAGAGGATTTGAAAATATATTGCGAATGTATGAAAGATTTTATGCAAAGATACAACATAAAATCAAATGTTGATATGGACGAATTGCTTTCAACGCTGTCAGAACCGTAAATGTTCAGACAATTCTTTTCATCCATTCCATTGCAAGATCGGGCCACTTTGCAACATCTGCAAAAAGACTCACGGGATTAGGAGGAAGCGGAGGCGCTTCCTCTTTTTTATCGTCTGCGAACTGTTCTTTCAGTTCGGCAATTCTTTCTTCGGATACATCAATACTTTCACCGTTTTTAACTGCAGCAACGGCTCTCATTACCTGATCCATCGTAAAAGAATCAAATTTGCCTGCGAAGAAATCATCATTCGGAACACTTAATCCGTGGAAGCCTTCAGGAAAAACATAATGCGCATACATTACGCCTTTTTCTTTTAAGGCTTTTGCCATTAAATAGCTGTTTTCAACCGGCACAAGATTATCAGTCGCGGTCTGCCAGATAAAGCAGGGAGGAGTGTTTTCCTTAACCTGTTTTTCAAGCGAGAAATAATCCAGTTCTTCTTTGGGTGCATCTTTTCCAAGCAGCGCCCATACGGAATAAATATGTGTGAATTCTCCCGTAGTAATAACAGGGTATGACAAAATAACTCCGTCAGGTCTTGCGGAAATATCTTTGTAATCCGCGTTTTCGTCAGCCACTTCATCAAAATGAACCGCGAGAGTTCCGCAGACATGTGCGCCTGCGGAGAAACCGCAGATTAATAATTTTTTACCGTCGATATTGTATTCAGCAGCTCTTTTTCTTACGAATCTAACTGCACGTGCAGCGTCATTAAGAGGCTGTTTTTTAAGAGGTACTGAAAAAGTAATATCGGTAGTATATGAAAGGATGAAAACATTCATTCCGCGGTTGTAAAATTCCATCGCGGGAATCTCTGCTTCGGGAGGTACAACCATACAGTATCCGCCGCCCGGAAGCACTATCATGCAGTCTCTTTTCTCGTCATCGTCATGAAGATATGCATGAATATTGGGCACAAAGCCGTATGCTGCTCTGTAGTTGTATTCACCGTCTAACCAGATTTTCTCTTCGAATTTTTTCATTGTTTCATCCTTTTATTTTACTTTGTATTCGTAATCGATAAGTGTCATTTTATCGTTTATGACTTTCTCTTCGCCGACTCTGACAAAGCCGCATTTTTCGTACAAATGGCAGTTGCCTTTTTCCTGAAGAATCGTATCGAGTTTCCACGTCTTCACTTCGGGATGCATTTCAAATGCTTTTTGTATCGCCGTGTATCCGATGCCCATGTTCTGATACCTGGGCAGTATAAAAATCGGACTGATAAAAGAAACTTCCTTTTCGTTCGGATTATTGTTGCCGATATTGATGACTCCGACTCTCGCACCGTCAACGACGATAAAATAGTATGTTCTGCTCGGGACTGCTGCCCTTGCTTTTATCTTGTCGATGGACTCGATTGCAGGCGAACACTCGTCATGGTACTTTTCGTACAGGGGCATAAAACTTTCAACCTGCATCTCTAAAAGCTGTTCAAGTTCTTCTTCCCTTACTTCCTCAAGAAACATTCTGTTCATCATTTCCGCATTGCTTTTTCCGGGAAGCTTGAAGTGCTCTTTTATCATCCTGGCAACCACGTCGGGCGCAAGGTTTGTGTTGTCGATTTTAATATAATTTTCGAAAGGAATTTCACCATCACGGCTTACTAAACGATACTTGGTTTCCTCTCTGATTAACCTTTCGTCTGAAACTGCAATATCTCTTTTAGAAGGTTTGTTTAAAAGCCTGTTTTCGGTCTTGTTTCGCTCAAGGCGCACAGCCTGATCCGCCACAAGTTCAACATAGTAAACGGTTCCGCCCGTAGCTTCGAATTTATCGCTCACGCCTTTGATGTAATCCCAGTCGGACTGTAAGTCAAAGCCCCACATAAAAGTAAATATCAGGCCCTGATATTCTGTCCTCATAAAAGCATCAAAGATATCTTCTCTAAGCTTCGAAACTACCTCTCCGTCAAACTTTCCGAATATTTCAAGCACAGGCTCTATCATCATATGATTGTGAAAAAGCCTGAAATCGGTTATTTTCACCAGTTCCTGGCCGACTGTCATTTTGCCGACTGCGCCGGAACCTATTAGTACTATTAAATCCATTTTTTATCTCCAGAAATAATTATAAATTATGAGTCTTTTTTATTCAAATACAATTCTTTTTTCGTGGTAACTTCAATGTCATCCCTGACATTTTTTACGGCTATCTGAAACTCGTCCTCGTAAATGATTTCGCCCGGAACTTCCGTGCATTCGGACCTGAATAATTCAACTCCGTACTTTGCTGCCATTTCTCTGTAAAACGACATCTGCGCATAAATTTCTTTGCCTTTCTCGGTGTCTTTAAACCATGTAATTGCGCCTTCAGGATTGCCGTCATTATAAAAGGGCGGTACAGGGAGAATCTCCTCAAAATATTCCCTGTTTTTCCAGTACTCTTTTTCTTCATCCTCAGTCATTATCTTCTCATCAACCAGTCTCCAGACTGCCGTAAATATGCCTCTCGGCTGCTTGGTTAAATATGCATTATCTGCTGTGTGTATTCTAAAGTATTTCATATTTTCCTCATAAATTCTTTTCCATATATCCGCATGTAAAGGGGAAAAAATCAAACTTCATTGTACCTTTATGAACGAATCCTAATTTCTCGTACCAGTTACGAAGTTTCACGTTTTCTTCCACTATACCGATTTCCAGTTTTTCTTTTCCAAAAGCCTTTGCTTTTTCAAATGCATCGTTAACAAGTTTTTCTCCGATTCCCAAATGTCGGAATTCGGGAAGTACTGCAAGATTGTTAAGCTCAATGCTTCCGTTATCGAGAATGGCAAGCGAATAATATCCGACTATTTTCCCTTCATGAAGATATACATACATCGGTCTTTTCTCAACCATCAGCTGATACTGAAGTCTTGTATCATCAGTTGCGAATGCTGTAAATCTCGGAGCGTTTTCCCTGGTAAATCCAAGCTCGTCGGCAACAGTTTTAAATGCTGTTCTGATAACATTTACGCACTCCGAAATTTCGTCCATATTCATTTCTCTGATGTAATCTTCTTTTATGTTTCTATCCATTTTCTTCACCCTCAGTCTTTCTTTTTCAGTATCCAGATTAAATTGCTCCTGTATTTTGCGGCCGTTGAAGGATCGTTTAAATCTTCCTTGTCGCCCTTATAGCCTCTGTAAATATCGAGCACTTCGAATCCGCAAAGTTCTGCGAGAAGGAATATCTCTGAGCGGTACGTCTCTCTCATAAGAAGAGGTCTTATTCTTACATCGATAACCTCTCCGTTTTCATTGTACTCTTCGAATTTCCAGTTGCCAAAAAGCTGCTGCGTATAAGGGTTATAAGAAATTGCATTGTAAATCTTTTCTTTGTTTCCGTGATTGTTAATATATTCAAGCCTGTACGTATAATCGTCAGGGCTTGTTTTAATCTGCTCTGCCTGCATCACAGGCCAGGGATCAAAAGTATTAAACGTTAAGATGCCGCCCGGCAAAAGCTGTTCCCTGAAATTAATTAGTGCTTCCTTTTGCAACTGCTGCGTCGGAAGATGCATGAATCCGCTTCTTGCAACAATGGCCAGCGAATACTTTCTTCCTGATGAAAATTTTGTCATATCCGCAGGATAAATATTCAGCTTAAGATTCATATCCTCTGCCTTTTTAGAAGCAACCTTGCACATCTCTTCGGAAATATCAGTTCCGTCGATATCTATTCCTCTTTCTGCAAGATAAAGAAGTACGGCGCCGGTTCCGCATGCTATATCAACCACTCCGTTCTGACCGTATTTCTTTGCCAGTTCATAATAAAATTCGCGGAAATTTTCATGAGCATCAAACTCCGAATACATTGCTTCAAGATAGCTGTCATAATTCTCCGCCACGTCCTTATAATCATGCAAATCCATTTTTCATACCTCCTTAGAATATTATATAATAAAAACCGCCTGCTTCGAAAAACAGGCGGTCATAAAATACTTAAATTTTTATCCGTTTTTATTCTTCCCTGTAATTCGAATTATCGCATACAACACCAAGACCATACACTGAATGAATGTGCATAGCCGATTCGGTAGTAGTATATGTATAATCGTACTTACGTCCAAACATGAGAAGAACTCCTTAAAAATATTGTGTTTAGATTACTCCCGCAAGCAAAGGTTTGTCAACAGTTATTTGTAACAGTTCCAAAAAACCGAAATTCTTTCGCAGACAACTTCACCGTCTTTTTTGATTTTTGCGTCGTAATATTCTTTGATTTTTTTCTTGTTGTCGAGAATGTATTTTTTGTTGTCTTCAAAGTTTTCAAGCATCTTTCCTACAATCTCTTCAGAGTCATTATAGTGCCATAAATTGGTAAGTTCCATCACTTCAACTTTGGAGAAATATTTTTTAAGCATTGCTTCGCTTGCACTCTGCGCTTCTTCCTGAGCCTTTATCCCTTCGCTCATAAAAGAAGTATCAAGCCCCATTGCCTTGAAGTCATTTCTAAAATAACGATACCACCAGTTTACGGCGTAACCGTTGTAAGAAAATACTCCGTCTTTGGAAAGAACTTTGCTTGCGCGTGCAACGATATCTTCAATGTTTTCAACTTCAAAATAAAGATAATGAGCAAGGATAAGGGAATACTCTTTTTCTTTTTTAATCTTCTTCCATGCAGCCTCTTGGGTCAGATCTTCAAACTCGATTTTAAATTCCGCGCCTCTTGCAAGTTCGCTCTTTTTTTCTTCTATAAATTTCTCAAAATCGTCGGCCCAACTTCCGTGTACATCGTATCCGAAAACTTTGGTTCCGGCAGGAATTTTATCCCAGTTGTTTCGCCAGATTTTACCGTATCCGCATCCTAAGTCTAAAACCTTTTCATTCTCTTTTACGTTCACAGCATTAAACAGCGTTACATGCCAGTCTTCCGAAGTGTGCTTGAGTGCGTCCCAGTGCCACTCGTCAGCCTTCTGGTCTATGCTTACATTCTGCACTATTTCAGCAACATCGTCCCAGTCAAGCGCTCCTTTTTTACGCTCGAGCGTTCTGTTGATGGAGTCGATTACTTTATCAATCTGATAACGCTTCTCTTCCATAGCCTTAAGCTGTATTCTTAATGCCTCTTCAACATTGCCTGCTTCTCCTTTTATGAGGTTGTCTCTAATTTCCTCAAGCGAAAATCCTATCTGTTTTAGGGCAACGATTTTTTCAAGAACCTGAAGTGCTTCTTTATCATACAAACGATAATTACCCTCGGAGTAATCCGAAGGTTTTAACAATCCTTTTTCATCGTAGAGGCGAACTGCTTTTTGTGAAACGCCGGCCTTTTTTGCTATTTCGCCGGACGTCATTTTCTTTTCCATTTTGGGAACCTCCTTATATTTGATGATTCCACTTTAACGGGTGCCCTAAGGGAAGGGTCAATACCTGTTTTAAACTTTTTCTTCCTGAATTTCTTTCTTGCCGATATGTTCGTTGATGTACTTGATATCCTTATGTACTTTGAAGGCATCTATTGCGTATGCTAGCACAAAGACGATACCGACATAAATAAATGCCATCCAGAAGTTGCTCGGATAAAACCAGCCTGCAATAAATCCAAAAAGCATTACAATTCCGGTAAAGACGAAATATTTTATGATGTAGCTTGCGATAATCGAAAGAGTCAGGAACTCGTCGAACAGGTAATTAACAACCGTAATGATAAGTGCCAGTCCGAACAGTATTAACACCAGTTCAATCTCGGCTGTGATTCCCGACCATATGATTGAAAGGGTGAACACTGCAAATATCATCAAAGCAGCAAGTATGCATGTATCTTTTAAAATCTTTCTGACACCGGACATTTAGAACCTCCTCTTTATATCGTGCAAATATTTGCGCGAAACTATGAGCTTCTCGCCATTATCAAGCATTGCCTCGAGGTGGCTGTTTTTAAGCTGCCTGATCCCTGATAAGTGAGAAGTGTTCATGATGCAGATTCTTGAAATTCTGACAAGGTCAGAGTCTTTTGCAATTTTCTCAATCTCCGCCATTGAAGCATTAAGTCTGTAGACATCTTTTTCGGTATACAGGAACACTTTTCTGTCAACGTTTTCGATATAGAAAACATCGGCCAGAGCAATACGCAACTGACCGTCTTCCGCAAAAGCACTGAAGCTGATATCAAGGCCTTTTATCTTTTTTATGAGGCCTTTTACCGATTCGGTGTATTCCGGATATTCGATTGTAACTGTGAGAGGTTTATCCTCCACTTTTCTTGTTACTATCTGCATTTAGTTTTCCTGCTGCCGTAAGCATTCGATTACTTCGGCTGTTTCTTTTTTAAACTTCTTTGAGCACGCCGCGTAAATTATTACTCCTAAAAAAAACAACATGTTCGTATATCTTATTATCATACTTATTTCGGTTGTGTATGACGATAATAACTGGCTTCCGATCAGATTGCTGAACATATGCACCAGCGCTCCTGCGAGAATACTGCGGTTCGTTTTAACATATACGAAGGATACGAAAACGCTTAACATCATAACGCTCGGAATGAACATTAACGCATGAAAAACCGAATCTCTCAGCAAGTTGTACTGCGCCTGACCGGGTGTGAAATACCACGGCAGATGCCATATGGCCCATATGAATCCGAGGATCAGTGAGCCTTTAATAAATCCAAATCTTAAAAGAAGCCTGTCGAGTGCATAACCTCTCCAGCCAAATTCTTCGTTGAGCGGTCCTGAAATAAGTGAAATCAAAAGAACCAGAAAAATGTTGAGCGGATTTTTTATGACTGCTTTAATAAAATCCATCGTCGGCATATCAAAGCCAAGCAGGTATACACCCACAAATATGCTAACTGCGGATAATATCGTGAAGACTGCAATCGTTATAAGCGGCCATTTCCAACCGGCTTGTCTTAAGCTAAAGCATCTTCTGAAATAATCCCTGCGTTTATCCTTCGGATATGTCAGAAAAACCAGAAACAAAGCAACGACCGACGGGGCTCCGCCTCCGAAATAAAATATAAAAGTTCCGGCGCCCGTATCAGTGAACCCAAATATGACCGGAATAAATCCGCATATCCATGTCCATGCAAGCGTTAATACAAAAAACAGCACCAGGTATTTGGTTGACATCCATTTCTTTTTCATTGGAACACCTCCCTACTACCCGGAGTCTACCATAGGGCTATGGCTGTTTCTATATGCATATACGCTTGTTGCAAAAATCAGAACGCGAAGTGCAATCTTTATTTTCCGTCCTTAAATACTTTCATCATTTCATTGGTCAGACTTAAGTTGTTGGGCTGAAGTTCAATATCTTCTCTTTTAACCCACTCAGCATATTTTAACTCACCTTCATCCATGTGAATTGCACCATCCCCTACCGCATCACAGTAAAATCCGACGAGCATATCCTGAGCCATTCCCCAGGGCTGTGATTTGTAATATCTGATATTGGTTACTTCTACTCCGGTCTCTTCTTTTACTTCACGCTTAACAGTTTCTTCCAGAGTTTCTCCAATCTCCGTAAAACCTGCTACGAGAGCGCTGTGACCATAGCCTCTTCTGTACTTTGTAATTAAAATGCTGTCGCCTTTGGTCACTCCAACAATAACTGCAGGATTGATTCTCGGATAAATAACATTATTGCAATCCGGGCAAATCAGCGAACGTTCTTTTTCTCCCAATCTTAGTTCGCCTTTGCACTTGCCGCAGTATTTATTGTCTGAATACCACTTCCACAAATGGTATGCTGTAAAAACCGCATATATTTCTTTTAGGGAAACCTCTGAATACTTATCTCGCACTTCTCTGATTGTGTAGTATTCGAAACCTTCTTTACTGTAATCGGAATCGTTCAGACTTAAGAAAAATCTGTCCTCATCCACAGAAAAAAGATAAACTGTTTTTGCATCTTTTATATCCGAAATGTCCGTAAAAACAATTCGGCCTTCGTTCTCTCCGAGTAACACTTTTCCGTCTTTGTTAAATTTAAAAATTTTATCGCCTGCTATCGGACAGCAAGCGATATATTCATTTCTTAATTTACTTGGTGAAATATCCTGTATCATGTCTTTGTCTTCTTTTATTTTTCTTCTCCGGTCTTTTCTTCCAAGAGTTCTTCTTCTGTTAATTCTACATCATAACATTCTGTTTCAACATCTGAAGTAATATCCGTTTCCAATAACGAACTATAATCTCTTTTGAACGGATGATATACCCAGTTCAAATACAATAACCCAAGGATGATGAATAATATTCCGCAACCAAACAAAATGAATTTATTACGGTTAATCTGTTTTTCATTTATTACAACAATAGAATACGACGTAATGTAATTTGAAGAAAACCCGCATTTTGTAAGCGTCGCAAGATACGTATTGGCCTGATCGGGATCCATGTAGGTTACATAGGCATCTATATGTATCGGAACAATAGACTCATTGTTATTTCGGACATCTTCAACCAGTTTTTCCCATTGATCAAAATCATCAGAATCTACTTTAACGTCGATTAAATGATCATATTTCCCAATCTCTTTGTTATAGCGTAAAACGAGATAATGTCGCGATTTATCGGGAAAATTTTGTCCCCGACCTTCACTCAAATAATATCCGATGCACTTATCTACATTCATTGTCACGTGCATATTGGGTCTGAGTGAGCTGATATTAACTTTCGAAATATCAACTGCATCTTTTTTTAAAACCGCTCCTTTTACGCTAAAATATGAAAATCCTAAAAAACATATAATTGCCAGGAAAAAAATTCCTAATGCGGTTCTCGGATTTGACTTCATTTATAACTCCCCCATTTATTCACAATAAACTATTTACTCTCCTGCTTTATCATCTCAAGAACTTTCTTTTCTCTTTTAATCATGATTTCATTAAAATAATCATCACTGGTATAAACGGCATTAGCAGCTATGGCTTCGTCTATATCCACTATTCTTAAAACAAATTCAGCCTCATCCTCATACGCATCAAGTTCCTGATTAACGACCTCGTCCTGAACATCACAGAAGTAATAATAATTCTCCTGTTCAAAAATCACATTCTCCTCGACCGTACTTTTTTGTCTTCGCAGCACACTTCCATACTCTCGAATAGTTTCAGGGATTACAACAAGTCCGACCTCTTCCCTTACCTCTCTGATTAGAGCCTCTTTCTTATCTTCATCATCATGAATTCCACCGCCGGGGAACTTATAATACTTTTCTTTTTTGCTGTAAACAAGAGCTATTTTATTATCTTTTATGATGATTGCTCTTGCTGACGGCCTGCGAAAAACTGAATATGTATCTTTATAGTCTTTTAAATCAATTTCAAATAATCGTCTCATCAAATAACTCTTTCGTGTATCTCTCAAATGAACCTATATCGGAAAGCAGAGTATTCTCTAATTCTTCCTTGGTATCAATTGCACGTTGAAACAGCTGCTTTGAAATATCGCCCTTGTTCAGCACATCTTCCAGTTCATCCATGTCATCTGTGAGTATTGTTCCGTCAGGATAAACAATCAAATCCAAGTACAAATCATAAAAGAATGGTATATCATCTTCCACTCCCTGGCCGGCAACACTAATATAAACTTTATACCGGCTCAGGAATATACAATTTTGTTCCCGGAATATCAACTGTTCTGATTAAAGTAATATTACCTGTAATTTTATGAGTTTTCTTGTCATAAAAAGTCACAGATTTATATATCTCCGCTTTCTGGTTCTCGTCATATTCACCATAGTCCCCTATGTCTTTTAATTTTGGATAATAAGCTACATAAACTATCGCATCTTCACGATCTTCAACTTCGCGAAGCAGAAGGTATTCATAAAAATAATTTGAATAATCGAAGTCTTCTTCCGACATTACATTTTCAACAGTCAGTTCACCAAAATAATATATTCCGTCAGTTTTTGAAAAACAAAATCGGTTACGATTAAAGCATCTTCTTTCTTGAAAATCAGCGGAGAATTTAATTCCATATTCCGAATAATGTTCAGTCTCACCATAAAATATTATCTCCTTACCACATTCTTTGAAGTAATCCAAATACTCTTCCGCCAATCGCTTATAATCTTCATCACTAATCTTTTGGTTAACATCAAAATCCGAGTTTTTCCCTTCCAGTTCAAGATATCCGGGAAAAACATTTTCAGTATGCCTTAAAGGTGTGCCAAAAAAATCGTATGAATCTTCATTAAAATCATTAACAAAATCAATGGTTCTATAATTGTGAGTAGCTAAATATATTACATCTTCTTCCGATAGTTTATAGAAATCTTCTTCCGAAGAAAAATTATATTCTTTAAGCGGTTCCGGAACATATATTTCTACAATGTATTGGTATCCGCTTTTATTATATTTTTTATTATCATAAGTTATATATTTTATTCCTACATATTGGTCGTTTTCATAAATAACACCTTTACCGGGCTTTTTAGGCGAATACCAGTATAAACTATTATCTCCGGTAAAAACGGTAAATCCGTGATCATCCAAAATAAAATATTCTTCGTTTGTGTATTCGTTATAATCGGAATATTTATTAAATCCACTCACATATCCTTCCACAACATTATATTTACCAGACTTATAACGGTCGTATATAGTCCTAAATCTTTTTATTCCGGGTGCAAAATTGAAAATCAGAATAATAGCAATTATAGAAATGACTGAACATATAACCAATAACAAATTCTTTTTGTTTTTTTCTTTTCTTTTTTTTGCCACATTGAATACGATATAAAAAGAACCAAAAGCAATCAAAATAATAAGTACTGTTGGAATAAAAATATAGATGATATGTAAAAATTTTAAAGCACCTTCCGCTGAATATAACGTCATCTTTTCCCCCTCGCATTATATCAAAATATATTCCGATTTATCTCGTAGTTAATTGTTTAACATAGATTATTACGATGATTTTACTGATACATTTTAATATACAAAACTTTATTATCAGCTATAACAAAAAACATGTATTCATCTCCATAATTATAAACTACGTCCATCCATTCATCATTTTCATCATGAAGAGAAATGTATTGAGGAGTACCATACGCATTTGCCAAATCACTAACAGAATCTCCCGCCTTTATTCCTCTTGCAGTTTCCGTTTGTATTAATGTTATCGATTCAATATATGTATCTCCACCTTCTCTGTCCATGGAGGGCGAAACCATAACAACATTAAAATCATATTTCGAATCTGATTGTGACGGATAATGCATAGCCCAACGAAAACCTGCCGCATCAGTGGTTACATATCCGTAATTGTTTTCTTCAAAATTGTCGGGATATCCCAAAGCATCTGCAAAATCACTCCATTTATCTGAAATAGAAAAAGTATTGTCCCCGTATTTAAACGTAAAATCTTCGTCCGTCATTTTGGACCAGCTGACATTTTCAAATTCATCATACAAAGCAGCAACGTCTCTGGTGAATATTATCGAATCTTTTACCAAAGAATATCCGAATTTGTTATCAGATTCGATTAATGAAAAATTGAAGGTCGCGTGACGATAACCAACAAAAGCACTGTTCAAATCACAGTATACTTTTACTCCTTTGTCTGTTTTTTCAACATTTGTTATAACGGGATATTCTCCCCATCCAATACCGTTATGGGCATAAGCGTACCCATCATCTTTGCAAAAAATACCTACTTCAACTCCTCCCTCATATCCGGCTTCAAAAGATCTGTCTTTTCCGTAAACCTGTTTATAAAATATTTCCAAATCTTCTATGGGCATTTTTTCTGTATATTGTAATTCGTAACCTTCTTTGTTTACTAAAGTTCCATATTCAGTCTCTCCGAATGTCGATACTATTGTCCAATCCTGCTCGTCCTCATCGAAATAATTCTCTTTATCATATACAATCAAATCCGCAACAACTCTGAATACCTCACCGTCCATTCCTTTGTATGAACATACCTCTGTAAACTCATTTTTAGACTTATCGTATTTGTATATTGAATCAATCGGAGTGGCCTGTTCCATAACTGAGGAGTAAATCACTTTGCTTACAGATTCAAGTCTGTAATTGCTTATTTTTTCAAATGATTCGTTGTAAACGTAGTTACCTCCATCATTAAGATAAGCACACCAGTAAGATCCGGCATTAGGTCCAAAATAACCAAGGCATATAAGCAGGTCATTGTAACCGTCAAAATTTACATCTTCCAGTCTTGCTTCAAAATCATTTGCTTCATAAACATATCTGGGCGCATCATAATCATCTTTGGAAGCGTAATCCACCATGATTGATGTTAATTTACTGCCACGAAAGACAAAAAAGTCTCTACTATGCTTATATCCGTTTTCTGGCTCTTCCTTATAACAGATTCTCACACGAAAGCACCTTTTGCTTTCGTTAATGCCACTAACCCACTCACATGCTTCTATTTCTTCATCATCTTCAAGCACAAGATTTGCGTTAATATAATCATTAATATCTTTTTCTTCAATCAAATTATAATTTGCCTGACTGACGGGAGTTTTTGAGGCAAATATTTCATCTTTTATCTTGTAAAATTCTTCCTCACTTATTGGTTCATCATTAAAGGTGAATTCTTTTTCATCTTCAGAATACCAGTTTCCTAAAAGAGACATGCTGTCTGTTAAATTGTCTCCGCCTTCGTACTTGTACAATAAATAATAAAGACGTCCTCCATGAGTTGTATCCTTAATAACAATCCAGTACGCACCATCATAAAATGTATAATCCAGTGCTCCCGCATTACCCAAAGCTTTCGCAAAAACATAAAGCTTTCCGTCTATTGCATCCAGATACATTCCACCATACGGTCCGTCAAGAATAAGTTCGTTCTCACCGTCATTATCAAGATCCAATTGTTCTCCTACGCTAAAAGAATCAAAGCTCCACTCTTCAGGATTCATGTTCAATTGTGATACGTTAATTGCCTTCTCATCTGCTTCTATTGGATACAGGATTTCTGCATCAATCTCTCCCATTAAAAACTGTTCAAACAAATATTCGGGAGAACCCACTTCAAAAGCACTGACAAATTCATTTTTTTCTTCTTCTGTATCTGTTGTTTCAACATCAACTGCAATATCTTCTTCGATGTTTTTATCTATATAATCATCTATCGGAACCATTACCGGATTTTGGTTTTGGCATCCGATGGCACAAGCTAAAATACCTACAAGTAATAAAAATTTTAATCGTTTCATTTTTTTCAAACACCTATTTAGTAAGGAATTTTATAAGTTAATCATTCTTCTTAATGCATTCCGCCATTGCCTCGTTGGCCTCTTCGTTCCATACCGTTCTCTCCGGTCCGAGTGTTCCGTACATCGTATTTTCAAACGAATATGCCATCTCCCCTGTCTTGATTAACCTTTCATTTTCAACATCATCGCCGAAAGAACCAAGCCTGTCATATATATCCTGCGTTATCTCGTAGTTATACTGCTCACGTCCCTCTCGACTGGTATAAATTATCTCTGCAAAATATCTCTTTGTATCAGGATCATAGTAAGCCGTCCAGTTATTACCCTTTTTCTTTGTTTTCATCACTATTTATCCTCTTTTATTTATTCAATATTACTTATTGTTTTTTCGTAATCCTTATCTATGGTTACAATTGTTTCTCCGGCTTCCTGAAATCCTTTTACGATTTTGTGATTTTCGGATTTTATCCAATCCAAAGTACAGTCAGAATCATCAATTCTTTTCTCAAGATCCGAACCATGCGATTTTATATCATCAAAATGTGAATCAATATAATTGTCCGTAAAAGAGAGGCATATAAACCGAATATCATCTAAATTCTCTTTTGAAAAATCTTTACGCCATTCATACGGAATATAACAACCTTCGACGATAAGGTTTTGATGATTCTCTATAGCAGTTTTTATGATTTCTCTGACAATCGGCCACAAATATTCTGTAAGTTCATCATCGTCGTTCGGAGTCAGATTCGTATTTCCGCTTCGAATCAGTCCCATTTTTAAATGATCTACAGATAAATACGGATAGTGATATTTTTCCAGCATTTTTTGAGCTAAAACAGTTTTACCCGTATGACTTGCTCCTGTAATAATAATTATCATTTTTCAAATCCTTTTATTTAAACTCTTTTATATATTTGCAACTGTCAAAAGTTACACTTCCGTCAAATTTTGAATACTGACCATCTTTCCAGTATGTCATTCCAAGTTTTTCCATAACTCGTTTGCTTTTGATGTTGTCTTTTGCAAATTCACCGACAATCGCACGAATCCCTTTTTCTTTATCAACATAGTCTATAATTGCCCGGATAGCTTCCGGAACAAGGCCCTGTCCCCAGTAATCTTTTCTTAGATTGTATCCGACAGCCCATGCATCCAAATCTTCATGATAAAATAATCCGCCCTGTCCGATTAGTTCGTCTGTTTCTTTTAGGACAAATCCTAAATCATACTTGTCTCTGTCATTTATATCACGTGTTTTTAACCATTCTCTGGTAACATCTGCATTCGCATGAAGCGGATATATCATAAATGTATTCACATCCGGATCCGATGCCCACTTAAATATTGCTTCAGCATCATCAACCGTTACTGTTCTTAAAATAAGTCTCTCTGTTTCAATTCTGATCATTATAATTCCTCTAAATTTCAATTCTAGAAGCCGGCATAAAAAGCATCCACATCTGTCATTTCAACCTTATCAAATAGTGTTTTGAGCATAATACACATAGGATTATTTTTATCTGTCCTCTCATACGAAAGATTATACAAATAACAATCTCCGTTTTCGAACTCAATAGATACATTCCACCTGTTATTAGCTTCAACCTCTTCTGTGAGTAATTGATAATCTATAGCTTCTAAATATCGAGTTTTGGTTTCTTCCGAAAGATTGTACTCTGTCGTATTCATTCCAGGAGTTTGAGAGCTCCGATAAACTATTCTATTGTCTGAGAAATCTATATATTCATACAAAAAACTCATCGGATCATCTTGATACGCAGGTTGATACCAATATATTGCCATCTTGCAAATCTGATTTTTATCCGGCATTTCCTGACCAAACGAATCAATCATCCACATATATCTTAAATCTTCAGGTACTCCACTCAGGTCTAATTCAAATTTTTTGTCGTTTGATAAATATTGATCTATTTCATTTCCGTAAATACCTTTTGCATGCTTATACTCTGAAGATTCCGAATCAAATTCATCCATTCCGAGTTTACCATCCTTAAAGATCAATCTTCCGTACTTAGTTGGATATTCCTTCGGATAAAACTGTTTTTCGAGTATAACAACGCCATATTCTTCAACAGACAATATTGCATAATCATATCCGTAGGCTCCTCTGAATTCCAGTGAGTCTAGTGTATAAAACTTATCATTTTCCACATCAAACAAAACGATGTCCGAACGGGGCATCCCGCTTCCGAAGGCAACAAAAGTGCAGAGATCTTGTACTCCGTCGTCTGTTACATCATAAATAAAAACATAATCATCATCGATGTAAAATGATGACGGAAAACCACTGCAGTGTTTATTAAGTTTTGCGACCGCCTCATCGTAATCATACGGTACTTGCAAATGTTCTATCGGAACAAACTCCGTAATCTCGGGTTCTTTGCAGCCGATGATCATTATGAAAAACAGCAAAATGATATTAAATATAATTAATTGAAATGTATGTTTGTCTAAAAGCTCATCTTTTAGCAATTGGCAAATTCTTTGAATCATAAAATCTCCTACAAATTCGAATCTAAAGAGCCATTGCCTGCTCAATCGCCCAAAGCTGCATTTCCAAATACATCTTATCTCTTAGATCATCGAACCTAACATATTTAAAAACATGATCAGGTTCTATTGGTTCCTTTATCTTATCTAGTAATTCACCTACATAGTAAGTCTGTATTGAGTGAAAATATCCTATTGTCGGATGTAACGAGTAAGTTTCCGCTGAACCAACCTCTCTTTTAATTTCAACTTCATATCCGGCCTCTTCCATGCATTCTCTCTTAATACATTGAAAATCTGTTTCACCAGGATCTAAACCTCCGCCCAAAAGATAAAACCCTTTTGGCGTTTCGACTACTCCAATTTCATCACCCTTTATCGGAATAATATAAGCACCTTTTCTATCTACATATTTCTCGTTCTCTTTTGTACCAAAAACTTTATGCATTTTTTCCTCTATAAACTCCGATTAGTCCTAGCTGGTTATATCAAAATATAATCATTTCCGCAGTCTTTTTCTTATTCTGCATCCTGTATTACTAACATGTTTAATCCGGACAATTTATAATCACTCCAATGTAGTAATCCAAAAGCTCATATATCCAGTCTTTGAGATTTGAGAATTCAAAGTCCAGTGCTTTTGCTTTATCTGTGTTTATACTGTACTCAGGCTCGCCGTTGTAAGGAGCAGCATCGCCGTCTTCACTTATAATGGCTTGGGTACCTGTTTTGGTTTCTACATAATCTATGATTTCGCGAATCGAAATCGTTCCGTCAGAGCTTCCGTTAAATGCTCCGCAAACATCTTTTTCTGCAAGGAATGCTATGAATTTTCCAGCCTCGTCGGAACGGATAAAGCTCATCTGACAATCCACATTATCGATATTCATAGGAACGCCTTTGATGGCATGTTCAACATAAAAGAGAAGCCTTTTTGTGTAGTCATCTTTACCTATCGCGAACGGATATCTGACTGCTATCCATTTCTTATCAGGATACTGCTGCCACAGTGCGTATTCAGCCTGACGTTTAATTTCCTCATACGGAAAAGCTGCTCTGTCGCACCATATAAGTTCTGGAGATAATCCGTCGAAGTCGGTTTCGACTGTATTTATGTGCTTCGGATTGTATACGGATGTACTCGACGTATAAATGTACTTATCGCAGTCCACATTATCCATTACATACTTAATATCATTTGAGCAGTATGCAATCTTATCTATTACAACATCGTAATGTGTGCCGGATAATGCTTCTTTTACGCTCTGTTCATTTGTTCTCTCGAACTTAATTCTTTTAACCGTATCTCCGAATTCATCTGAAGCAAGACCTCTGGTTGCAATGGTAACTTCATGACCTTTTATGAGCAGTTCTCTTACCATATGTATTCCGAAAAATCTGGTTCCGCCTATAACTAATATTTTCATTTTCTCACTCTATACTTTTTTTAATTCAATCAGTACCCAGTCGTCTGACAGTAATTCGTATTCGTTATTACAGCTTGGACAGAATTTGTTTTTCATTGCATTAAAACTCGTACCGCATGTGGGGCACTGAATTCGCGTCATTGAAAAGTTTAAGTCAACCGGTATGTCGGTTCTTCTTTTAAAAGTTGCGCTGTAAACAGGATGTGTATAAGAAACCTTGTTATCTTTGACGGAGAGAACATCAAAATACGATTTAATCTCAACGGTTACAAATCCGTCCTCTTCTCTAAAGCCTTTAAGGCCAAGTATTCCTGCATAGTTTAAGTCGATAATATCCTTAAATTCTTCGGGAAGTTTTTCACCCTGATAGCTTAAAAGCTCGCTTTCATCCTTTGAATAAACCGCCTTCTTAATTAGGGAAATCGCCTTGTTCTTAAAATATTCAAAAGAAAACTCGGGAGTGATTTTTTTCATCCTTGCTTCAAAACGTTCTCTGGATGCTGCGGTTCCCATTCTTTGCAAATCAACGATTGCCCTGGCAATCTTAAAAAGCAGATGCATAAACAGGAATAAAAAGAATCCGTACATTGCTCCTAAAATACAAAAGAAGATTGGACCGTACCGGGAAATCTCTTTTATGGTATTCGCAAATATAGGATCATTCTTAAAAAGAGAGGCAAATATAGCCAAGCCGATTGCACAAATAACAGAACATATAGGCCAGCCGATAAATACCTGCTTTTTGGTCATTTGAAGCTGGTCGAAGAAATAGAAACTTGTAATCTTGGGGAATAAATCGTCCATTTTATACTGTGTGCCGCAGTAAGGACAGCCGTTTTGAAGATCGGCTATAGTCTGGTCTGCACCGCAGTTTGGACAGATGTGTATTTCATTATCGGGATGTGAGCCTGAGACAATGTCGGTCACCGTTCCGTAAAAGACATATCTTAAAGTATCTTTGTAAAGAATCTTTTCATTCTGTCTGACTCTTCTTTTAACACCGAGCACACCGAATCCGACTTTACTTGCGTAATGTTTATCTTTCCAGTTCTCGGCATCAAAAAAGGTATTGTTGACAGATGAATTTTTCGCTCTTTCATATACCTCGTAATCGAGTTCGATGTTCTTACTTTCGATTCGCTCATGCTGAAGATTAAGCGTATATGTTAAATCATTATCCGCGAAAGGAATTGTCTCGCCCTTGCCTATTGCCTTGCCTAAAGATGATGTGAATCGCAAAAGTTTCTTTTCGTATGAAGGTTTAAGCGGTATTGCCTGAAAATAGTTTTTCCCCATTTTTATCCCCTTTCATTTACACAAAAAACTATCTTAAATCCAGTTCATAGCAGAAGAAGTCCTGATTGTACATACTGCATTCGCCAACGTTCTTAAAATCAAAAGAATCATACAGGCGAAGTGCTTTGGGATTGTATCTGTTGACTATAATGTGAACGCCGTTGCAGCCTCTTTTCTTTAATTCTTCGAGCAAAAATTTTACTAATATTTTGCCTATTCCCTGCCCCTGCATGTCGGGACTTACTGCTATTCTTGAAAACTCTGCTTCGGGTTCCAAATCTCTGTTCCAGCAGGGAAGTTTATTTACTTCCTCGTCCTCATCGATTGAAATTGCACCAACTATTTTTCCTTCTGTTTTTAAAACAAACAATGCATCTCTTGAGAGATCAAAATCTATTGTTTCGTTTGACGGATATTCATCGGTCCAGGGGCAGCCTTCTCTACCGACCTGGGACTTATACAGTGCGAGCACCCCTTTCCTGTCTTCTTCTTTTGCCAAAACTATCTCGTAATTCATTTTAATTTACCTCTATTTTGATTCCGCATTTATTTCATCAATAACAGCAATCGGTTTAATCGTCATCTCTACCCATGTCGGGATAAAAGCGCTCTTAAAAGCATTGCGCACGGAACGGATATTTGACCATGCGGTACAGTAAAAAGGAACCTTGTCACATTTAAGAATCTCCAGCGCAAGCCTTGATGTCAGCGCCGATGCAATTCCCTTTCTTCTGTATTCGGGAAGTACATCAATGCCTATCTGCCACATCTTATCCGCATCAGACGAACATCCGGAAAGTCCTACCAATTTTCCATTATCATATGCCCCGACTCCCAGCACATCCAATTCTTTTCTGTCTTTGCAAATCGCATTGGACCATTCGGGCAAATACAAATTTTCAAAGTCTTTTTGTGTAAGAACTTTAAGTTCATAGTCGCAGGGCAATTCTTTTAGGAGTCTTAAATCCGGCAGATAATATTCCGCCATAAAACATACTCCGTATCCCTTGGCTGCAAGCTCATTGTTAAGCCAGTACATATTGGGATTTTCGAAGCAGTGATAGAAATGAAATTTGTTAATGTATGTATCAATTATGTCTCTTAATTCTTCGTTAACCGACGCAACAATATTATTGCCGTAGGATATGCAGTTGCAGCCAATCGGAAGCTTGTAATAATTCTTGGCATGTTCCCCGAGTTTAAACGGAACAATTACATTTTTATCGCTTAAAAAATCTTCTACTCTGCATCCTAAATCTTCGGCGGACTGTTCCATCGCAATCCTAAGTAAATCCTGATTGTTCATAATAAAACCTCTTGTCATAAAAGCCATCTAATCTATTTTATCATATATCTTTAAAACATCATATTTTCAAATGAATAATTGTGATTTTTTTGTGATTTCAAGTCAATTTCAGGTTGGGTGTTTATTATCAGAATTGTCAAAGGAAAAAACCAGACAATTTATTGTTTTTGATAAAGGAGTGATATATATGGAAACCTATACTTATGAAGAAACAATTAAAACACCCGAACCTAAAAAAAATAAAAAAGGAAAAACCGCTTTAAAAGTTGCGGCTCTGGCACTTGGCTGTTCTCTTTTTGGAGGTGCTGTAGGTGCAGGCGGAACGGCTCTGACAGGCTTTGCTTTGTACAGTGTTTACAAGCCTGTAATTACAAGCGAAAAAGATACTGCAAGCGAAGGCGATACAACCACCATTTATGAAGGTGTAAAAGAAAATCCCGCACTTAGTGTTTCATACAAGGATACCTCAAAAGAAATGAGCGCTTCGGAGGTCTATGCACAGAATGTTAATTCTACGGTCGGAATTACTACATCCATTACAACCAATTATTTCGGTTATCAGACCACAACTCCCGCTGCGGGCTCAGGTTTTATACTGACCGAGGACGGATACATTATTACGAATTATCACGTAATTGAAGATGCAAGCGAAATCAAGGTTACAACCTACGGCGGCGACGAATATGATGCCAAACTGATTGGTTACGACGAAAGCAATGATATCGCGGTAATCAAGGTTGATGCAAACAATCTTGCACCCGTAACTCTCGGTGATTCTGATACGCTTAATGTAGGTGATGATGTAATCGCAATCGGTAATCCTCTCGGTGAACTTACTTTCTCTCTTACCGCAGGAGCTGTAAGTGCTCTGGACAGAAATGTTACCCTCAGTAATGCATCAATGAATTTAATTCAGACAGACTGTGCAATCAACTCGGGTAATTCCGGCGGCGCACTCTTTAACACATACGGCGAAGTAATCGGTATTACCAATGCAAAATATTCAAGCAACGGTTACAACACTGCATCAATCGACAATATCGGCTTTGCAATTCCTATTAACAGCGTTAAAAAGATCATTACCGAAATCATCGAAGACGGCAGCATAACTAAGCCTTATATCGGCGTATATATTTACGACCTCGGAAGCGATTACCAGAGATTCGGTCTTTCGGGTGCAGTAGTTCAGAAGGTCGATGAAAACAGCCCTGCAGAAGAAGCAGGAATTAAAGCAAACGACCTTATTACCAAAGTTAACGGTGAAGATATTTCCGATTCGGAAGAATTAAGAAGTATTATCGCAAAAGGAAACGAAGGCGATACCTATACTCTTACGATAAACAGAAGCGGTGAAATAATTGAAGTTGAAGTAACACTTTCATTCAAGAAACAGTCCGCTCTTCCCGAAGAAGAAAAGGCTCCCGAAGGTGAACAGCAAATGCAGGCTCCTTTCATGAACGGAGGATTCCCTGAAGGAGATTTTTCAGACGGAGACTTCCCTAAAGATTTTATGCCAAACAGCAAAAACTAATTCATTTGTTCGCTTCTTTCTCACACCTTAATAAACCGCATGCTCTCCGAAAGGACTGCATGCGGTTTGTTTTTTAGTTTCCTATCCAACCGTCAAATCCCGGGAAACGATGATAGTAAATAGTGAAGTTCTCGAGTGTTGAAGCACCGTTATCTTCGTATGCATCGGGATCTGTTTTAAGATAATCCTCATAGTCGCTTAAATCGACATATTTCGGATAACTGAGTGCCACATATATAATCGTATCGTTGTCTTCATCCAAAAGAGCATATTCGTATGCATGACCGTGTCCGTCGGAAGCGATATACGCGGGATAATTGTACATGGTTTCATCGTACATGATGTAGTTTGTATATGAATCGCTCTGGTAGGTAATCGTGTAGCTGATATCTGCCATACGGTCAACCTCAGCCTTGTAATCTTCCTCGTCGTACTGAACTTTTAAGATGAAGTATCCGTCGGTATCAAAGAGGCCTGTCTTGGCGGAATAAGCAAATTCGTCATCAACTGCTTTATCCAGATCATCGGGGAAAAGCAGGAATTTTGAATTCATATCCGAACCGTATTTTGAGATAATCTCTGCCTTGTCGTATTCCGTACCTTTTTTCGCCGGAACAAGCATTTCAAACGCTACCAGTCCGATTACAAATACGACCAGAATAACATATCTTATGACTACAACAGTTGCTATAATCGAAAGCACAATCAGGCTGATTGTAAATGCTTTTCTTTTCTTTATTTTCTGTAATATTCCGTTTACGTAGAGTGTCATTATAAGCATTGCAATAAATGCAACGAGTGACAATGTTACCGCAATAAAACTCGGAATGCTCGGCTCGTATTTAATACACTGCAAAATAATTGCCACAGCAAGTATTATTACACCTATAATTCCTATTAAACGTACAATTTTTAATAATCTGCCTTTTTCCGTATTGGCATAATCCGCCATTTTGGTGGCGACTTCTCTTACTTCTTTGTTCATCATCTCGCTTTTTCTCTCTCCTTCTATTATTTCTCTTACATCCACATCGTAAAAATCAGCGATTTCGACCAAAAGGGATATGTCCGGCATATTGTTGCCCGTTTCCCATCTCGAAACGCTCCTTCCCGATACATTAAGTTTTTCTGCAAGTTGTTCCTGAGTTATTCCTTTTTCTTTTCTCAGTTCTTTTAAAAATGAACCGACTTTTTTCTGATCCATGAGGTTTTCCTCCTTTCCTTTGCAGAATAAAAATTTTTACGCGTTTTTTACACGACACAAAGCGAGAAATGCCGTTTTTACGCGTTTAGACATATGTGTCTAATAAGAGAGAGTTAAATTTATTGTACTTCAAATTCGGCCGCAAGGCCTTCTTTTTCTATTCTGTACGTTCCTTTTTCAAGTGTTCCGTACGGCATCAGATTGCAGATTTCTTCCGAGCTTTCTCCCGCAGGAAGATAAAGTCCGATATCAGTATATCCCCAGTTGGTCATTTTCATCGGAAGCACATACCACTCACCGTCAATCTTTTTTTGCAGCGAAAAGTATTCACCATAAAAGAAATCCGCGCCGCTGTCATTTTTTAAGCTGACCGTCACTATATTATCTTCCATACTGACAAACGACATCGATATATTGTTCTTTTCACCCGGAAAATCTCCGACTTTCTGATAAAATCTTACATCATATTCGCCAAGCAATGCTGCATTCGGGTATAAAAGTCCGCCGTCATAACTGTTGCCTGTATCGGAAGTTTTGTCATAAAGTTTCTTTAAATTATACTTTGCTTTGTAAACATTTCCATCCTTTGTCAGCCAGAGTCCGTCACAATATGAAAGACATATTTCCTCTCCGTCTTTATCGCTGATGCCGATTCCGTAGCAGGGCACTTTTATGTCTGCGATTTTGGAAGAGTCCACTTGCTTAGTATTAAGCTTGTTTATTTCTTCGATTATTTTTTCTTCTTCCTCCTGATCGAAGATCCATTTCATTTCGGTTTTTTCACCGTCAAAATAATAAAGTGCCAGGGCACACGTTTCCGGAGATGCATTATCAAGCAAC
>JAFYHV010000095.1 GCA_017538995.1 Lachnospiraceae bacterium
ACAGGCTGCTATCGCCAGAAACTAATTATTTCAAAATAAGGGAAAGCGATGAGCTTTCCCTTTATTATAGGAGTTTACCTTTATGATTACTTTTATTACATCTTTGTTTACTTACAGTATAACCGTGATAATAGCAAGTATTATCGGAATTACTGCATTTGCAGCAGGTTATCTGATTCCGGCTATTGCTTTGTTTGTTATGGCTAAGAATGCAGGGCATAAATATCCCTGGCTTGCTTTTATCCCTATTGCTCAGACATATCTTGAATTTACATTACCCAAGAGAAATTTTAAGATTTTCAATATTGTTGATACTGATAAAAGAGCCACTGTGGCAATTGTATCAATAGTAGCAATTTACTTCGGATCCGGCATAATCGCAGGATTAAATCTTGTTCCTGTTCTCGGACAGCTCTTAGATGCGGCACTCGCTGTATTTATTATGGCTGTGAACATAAGAAAAATGTACGATATTCACCGCACATACGGCGCTGAAGAGGAGACCGCATTAATCATTTCTATTATCGGACAGTTTGTACCCCTTGTATATGCGATTTATCTTCTTACAATTATGAAGAAAGAACCCGAATACGGCTTCGGTAATTATGAAACCGATACCGCCGGCGGAGAGTTTGCCGAACTGTAAAAATCATAAAAGATACTTAAAGGACTTACATTTTGTAAGTCCTTTTTTTATTAAAAATGGCAATTAAGAGTTTAACCCGGTTGAAAAATAATATAAAAAAAGATAATATCAATTTGGATATATAAAATTGTATATAATGAAAATTATAATAATACCAGATTTTAATTGAGGATAAATTATGAAGAAGTATTTATCTATTTATGAAAGCCTGAAAAAAGAAATAACAGAAGGCGTATATAAAACAGGCAGTAAACTTCCTTCCAAAAGAACGCTGGCGGATCAGTGGGGAGTAAGCATAATAACTGTTGAACATGCTTATGAACTTCTTTTAGATGAGGGATATATAGATAGTGTCGAGAAGAGCGGTTACTTTGTTGTATACGAGGCGGGTGATACTTTTTACGGTAATCAGAATACTGTAAGCAAAGAAACAGAAATATATGATGACAGTTCTTCAGGCTTAAAATTATATAACGATTCTTTTAAGGACGAATCATATTATTTTTCTTTTGATGTTTATGCCAAAACTGTCAGACATGTATTATCAAACATGCCTGATGAGATTATGCAGAAATCACCTACTTTCGGAATTATAAAATTAAGAAATTCTATAAGCGAGTATCTTTTACGAAGCAGACATATTCATGTATCGCCTAAACAGATTATGATTGGCGCGGGAGCGGAGTATCTTTATGCAATGATAGTAAGGACGCTCGGTACTGATGTTATATACGGTATCGAAACTCCGGGATACTCCAGAATCAAAGAGGTATATGAATCTGACGGTGTAACAACAGAAACGCTTAAACTAGGTAATGATGGTATAGAAAGCAGTGAATTAAGAAAGAGTAAGGCAGGCATTCTTCATATTACTCCTTACAGAAGCTTTCCTACAGGCGTCAGTGCCTCGGCAGGTAAGAAAAAGGAATATCTTCAGTGGGCTAACGAAAGAGGAGGAATAATTATCGAAGATGATTTCGAATCGGAATTTACGCCCTCCAGAAAAGCTGTTGATACGATTTTCTCTATGGATAAAAACGGCTGCGTTATATATGTTAATACTTTTACGAGGACCATTTCTCCTTCTTTAAGAATGGCGTATATGCTCCTGCCGTTAAATCTGCTTGAAAAATTCGAAGAAAAAACATCGTTTTATTCGTGCCCTGTACCGACTCTCGAACAGCTTGCCGTATCGAATTTACTGGACAGCGGAGAGTTTGAAAGACATATTAACAGAGTAAGAAGAAACTTAAGAAAACGATAGAAAATTAGGGTAAAATTTGTTAAAAAATAGTCAAACAGAACAAATTTCAGACTACTAACAGACAAGAAAATGACTAATCGGATATTTTCTTGAATTATTGATTATAAATCTGTTTAAAAGCCGTTTATTTTAAAATAATTTCAGATATAATAAATCTGGTTGGGAGTTTTACAATATATTTATTTTTCTTTGTGATTAATGAAAGGGGCTCCTATGGAAAAAGAGGGAAATTCCGGCGGATTTAAGTCATTTATTAAGCGTGTTATTTTCTATGGCCTTTTTATTCTGATTAATATCGGATTAAACAGACTGGTAGGCCATTTCCATCTTCCTTTGTTCCTCGACAGTGTAGGAACGTTTTTGGCATCGATTCTCGGTGGCTATCTTCCCGGCATTATCGTCGGTTACTGTTCAAATATTATCAATTTCACAGCAGACACTGCGAATGCTTATTATGCCGTAATAAGCGTTATTCTTTCTGTTACCGCGAGATACTTTTATGATAAGGGATTCTTTGATAAATTCTATAAGGCTATTTTAACCATTCCTGTATTTGCATTTATAGGTGGTGTTATCGGTTCACTTCTTACATATTTTATGTATGGATTTGGATTAGGAGAGGGTATATCAGCTCCTTTTGCGCAGTCACTTCTTGCAAGCGGAAAGGTTAATGTTTTCTTTGCTCAGTTAATTTCCGATTTTGCTATAGATTTGCTTGATAAATCCATTACTGTAGTAATTGTATTTATTATAATCAAGATTGTTCCCGATAAATTTGCTTCCATGCTTGCGCTTACTCACTGGAAGCAGAAACCTCTTAACAAAGATGAAATTAAAGAGGTTAATAATAATTCAAGCAGAAAAGCACCTTTAAGAACAAAGATTATCTTTATCATCGGTGCTGTAATGGTATTTGTTGCGACTGTTACAACTGCCATCAGTTATATTCTGTATCAGAGTTTTGCATATGAGCAGTACACTTTTACCGCGAAAAACGTTGCTTCCCTTGTTGCAAGTACAGTTGACGGTGACAGAGTGGACGAATATTTCGAAGAAGGAACGGGTTCGGTAGATTATGCCGACACGATGAACAAACTTCGTAAAATAAAAGCCAGTTCACCGGATATAAAATATATTTATGTATATAAGATTCTGCCTGACGGCTGCCATGTAGTGTTCGATCTTGATACCGAAGAAACAGAGGGCGGAAAACTCGGAGATGTAGTTGAATTTGACGAATCGTTTGCGGATTATATTCCTTCGCTTCTTTCGGGACAGGAAATTAAGCCCGTGATTTCCGATGATACGTATGGCTGGCTTCTTACCTGCTATGAACCGGTTTATGACTCCAATCATAAATGCGTCTGCTATGCATGTGCTGATATCAGTATGGAGCAGGTTACAACCAATGGTATAAGCTTCCTCGTAAAAGTATTATCGCTGTTCTTAGGCTTCTTTATAATGATTCTTGTTTACTGTATGTGGCATATGCAGTTTAACCTTACATATCCTATAGATGCCATGACATTTGCGGCAAGAAAATTTGCATATAATAATGATGAGGCACTTGAAAAGGGCGTTGACAGAATCAATGAACTTAAGATTTCAACGGGTGATGAAATTGAGACTCTTTATGATTCTCTTTCGAAGACATTCGGTGAAACGGTTGAGTATCTGGAAGATGTAAAGAGAAAGAGCGAAGAAATTTCCAAGATGCAGAACGGTCTTATCTATATAATGGCAGACCTCGTGGAAAGCCGTGATAAGAGTACCGGAGATCATATCAAAAAGACAACAGCTTACGTTGAACTTCTTTTACGAAAGTTAAAAGAAAAAGGATATTTTACAGATATTCTTACTGATGAATATATTTATGAAGTTGCAAATTCAGCACCTTTGCATGATGTAGGTAAAATCAAGGTTTCTGATCTTGTACTTAATAAGAACGGAAGACTTGACGACGATGAATTTAAGAAAATGCAGAAGCATACAACCGAAGGTGAGATTATTATCGACAATGCAATGAAGATTTCATCCACTTCCGATTATCTTAAAGAAGCAAAGAATATCGCAGCTTACCATCATGAGAAATACGATGGTTCAGGTTATCCATACGGCTTAAAGGGAGAAGATATTCCTTTGTCGGCTCGTATAATGGCCGTATCCGATGTATTTGACGCATTGGTATCTGCAAGGGTATACAAACCTGCCATGAAGTTTGAAGATGCAATGGATATTATTAAAAAGGGTGCAGGAACTCATTTTGATCCCATCGTAGCTCAGGTTTTCATTGAGGCGGAAGATGAAGTCAGAAAGATTGCGGAAGAACATAAAAAGCAGTTTTCTAACGAACAGGAAAATACAGAAGAAGACAAAAAATAAATATTTGTTTACATATTAAATACTTTATGTTAAGATGTCTTTTGTATGCGAACTAAATCTAAGTTGTTTGACACTCCGACTTACGACCTGGATTTAGCAGTAAATAATTATTAGGAGGAAAAAAGAATGATTTCCAAAGAGAAAAAGCAGGCAGTTATTGCTGAATATGCTCGCAGCGAAGGTGATACAGGTTCACCCGAAGTACAGATCGCTGTTCTTACAGCTCGTATTCAGGAGCTCACAGAGCATATGAAAAAGAATCCCAAGGATTTCCACTCAAACAGAGGTCTTCTTAAGTTAGTTGGTCAGCGTCGTGGCTTACTTGCTTACCTTAAGAATACTGATATCGAAAGATATCGTGCTCTTATTGAGAAACTTGGTCTCAGAAAGTAATTAAACCTACAGGCGGGCATTTATTGTCCGCCTTAATGTGTTTAATTAGAACTAACAATTTGTAACCTGGCAGAAGTTCATTCCGAAGCCACTGAAAGTGTTATGAAATATCGTATATTTGGTGATATTTTCAGTAGTTTCGGCACTTCTGCCTTAAAATAAAAATATTTAAAGGAGAAGAAAAATGGCATTTAAAACATTTAGTCTTGAACTTGCCGGACGTACATTATCCGTAGATGTCGGAAGAGTATCCGCTCAGGCAAACGGCGCCGCTTTTATGCATTACGGCGACACAACGGTTCTTTCTACTGCTACAGCTTCAGAGAAGCCCAGAGACGGAATCGACTTTTTCCCTCTTTCCGTTGAGTACGAAGAAAAATTATACTCTGTTGGAAAGATTCCCGGAGGTTTCAACAAAAGAGAAGGTAAGGCTTCAGAGAACGCTATTCTTACAAGCCGTGTAATTGACCGTCCCATGAGACCTTTATTCCCTAAGGATTACAGAAACGATGTAACTTTAAACAACCTCGTAATGAGCGTTGATCCCGAGTGTCGTCCCGAGCTTGTTGCTATGCTTGGTTCAGCAATCGCTACATCTATTTCAGATATTCCTTTCTGCGGTCCATGCGCTACAACTCAGGTTGGTTTGATTGACGGAGAATTCATTATCAACCCTAATCAGGAACAGTGGAAGAACGGTGATATGCAGTTAACAGTTGCTTCAACAAGTGAGAAGGTTATCATGATTGAAGCCGGTGCTAACGAAGTTCCCGAAGCAAAGATGATTGAGGCTATTTATAAGGCTCATGAAATCAACCAAATTATCATTGCATGGATCAATGAGATCGTTGCAGAGGTTGGTAAGCCCAAACATGAATATGAATCATGTGCTATTCCCGAAGAACTCTTTGCAAAGATGAAAGAAATCGTAACTCCCGAAGAAATGGAAGTTGCTGTATTTACAGACGAAAAGCAGAAGAGAGAAGAGAATATCCGCGTTATCACAGAAAGATTAGAAGAAGCTTTTGCTGAGAACGAAGAATGGCTTGCTATTTTAGGCGAAGCTATTTACCAGTACGAAAAGAAGACAGTAAGAAAGATGATTCTTAAAGATCACAAGCGTCCCGACGGTCGTGAAATCACACAGATTCGTCCTCTTGCTGCAGAAGTTGATATTATCCCCAGAGTTCATGGTTCATCCATGTTCACCAGAGGACAGACACAAATCTGTGATGTATGTACACTTGCTCCTCTTTCAGAGGTTCAGAAGATTGACGGTCTTGATGACAACGAAACTTCCAAGAGATATATGCATCATTACAACTTCCCTGCATACTCTGTAGGTGAAACAAAGGTTTCAAGAGGTCCCGGACGTCGTGAAATCGGTCACGGTGCATTAGCTGAGAGAGCTCTTATTCCCGTACTTCCTTCAGAGGAAGAATTCCCTTACGCAATCCGTTGCGTATCCGAAACATTTGAATCCAACGGTTCAACATCTATGGCTTCAACATGTGCATCATGTATGTCACTTATGGCTGCAGGTGTTCCCATTAAGAAGATGGTTGCAGGTATCTCTTGTGGTCTTGTAACAGGTGAGACAGATGATGATTTCATCCTTCTTACTGATATCCAGGGTCTCGAAGACTTCTTCGGTGATATGGACTTCAAGGTAACAGGTACTACAGACGGTATCACAGCTATTCAGATGGATATCAAGATTCACGGTCTTACAAGACCTATCGTTGAAGGTGCTATCGCAAGATGTCGTGAAGCTAGACTCTTCATCATGGATAACTGCATGAAGAAAGCTATTGCAGAACCCAGAAAAGAAATCAGCAAATACGCTCCCAAGATTGTTCAGATTTCTATCGATCCTGATAAGATTGGCGATGTTGTCGGACAGAAGGGTAAGACAATCAACGAAATCATCGCTCGTACAGGCGTTAAGATTGATATTACCGATGACGGCAAGGTTGGCGTATGCGGTACTGATATCGACAAGATTAACGAAGCAATCAATATGATCAATACCATCGTAACTGATTACGAAGAAGGTCAGATTCTTAAGGGTGTTGTTGTTTCCATCAAGGAATTCGGCGCATTCGTAGAATTTGCTCCCGGAAAAGAAGGCATGGTTCACATCTCAAAGATTGCAAAGCAGAGAATCGAGCATGTAGAAGATGTTCTTACACTTGGCGACAAAGTAACTGTTAAGTGTATGGGCAAAGATAAGATGGGCAGAATGAGCTTCTCCATCAAGGATGTATAAAATTTAAGTTCATAAAAGAGATAGCCGGATTCGTTTGAATCCGGCTTTTTTATGTGTATTTATCATATGTTTTAGAGAAATAATAATTATGATATAATATACGCAGTATGATTCTTTTAGGAGCCTGACATGTTTGGATTAATCGGGAAAAAATTAATTTCAGTTATATTTGGCATAATTATTTTTATTGCGATAATCGGACTTATTATTGCTGCAATTGTGACATTTAAGCCGGTACATTACCAAATTGATTACAGAACCGATATAGACTGGATAAGCAAAAACTTAAACGGTGTTGAAGGCGGAGAATATGAATCGGGTTATGAATGCTGGAATATATTCGGGACGACACAGGTTGCACCCGGTTCCGGCCCAGATACAAATTATCATGGTTATATAAAAATCTCCGAGGAAGAAGCCAAGAAGCTTAACAACGATTATCACTGGGTAATTAATATAAAACCCCTTCCGGATATGGGGAATATAAATCTAACTTCTTATGATCCTTATGACTGGTATGTATGCGAGGATTTTAATAAAGATAAATTTTACGGAATGGGAATGAGAGACATTCGCTATGATAAAAACGGTACTATAATATTCAGCAATGAATTTCAGAATTACTGAATTATTGGAGGATTACGATGAAAAGAGTATTTCTTATAGTTTTAGACAGTTTTGGAATAGGTGAAGAGCCTGATGCCGATTTATTCGGCGATGTGGGTTCGAACACAATTAATTCCTGCGCAACAAGCGAATACTTTAATATGCCTAATATGGCCAAGCTTGGACTTTTCAATATTGACGGAGTTGATATTGAAGGATTAAAAGTTAGTAATCATGATGCTTTAATTGCCCGCATGAGAGAAAAATCCATGGGTAAGGATACAACGATAGGCCACTGGGAAATTGCAGGTCTTGTATCGCCAAAACCCATGCCAACATATCCTAACGGATTTCCCAAAGAAGTTATTGAGGAATTTGAAAAGAGAACCGGCCGTAAGGCTATTGTAAATGCCACATACTCAGGCACAAAAGTAATTGCTGATTACGGTGATGAGCATGTTAAAACCGGTGCACTTATAGTTTATACATCCGCAGATTCCGTTTTCCAGATTGCTGCCCATGAAGAAGTTGTTCCTCTTGAACAGCTTTATGAATACTGCAGAATCGCGAGAGAAATCTTACAGGGTGAACATGGCGTAGGAAGAGTTATCGCAAGACCTTTCTTAGGTGAGAGCGGTAACTATTACAGAACACCTCATCGTCATGATTTCTCTCTAATTCCGCCCAGAGACACAATGCTTAACATCATAAAAGATGCAGGCAAAGATGTACTTTCTGTAGGAAAGATTTATGATATCTTTGCAGGAAGCGGAATAACGGATTATGTTTATACCGAGTCCAACGAAGACGGCATAAATAAAACTCTCGCCTGGATGGACAGAGATTTTAACGGCCTATGCTTCACCAATCTGGTTGATTTTGATATGGTTTACGGTCACAGAAGAGATATTGACGGGTATGCAAAAGCACTTGCTTATTTTGATTCGAGACTGCCTGAGCTTTTAAACAAACTCGGTGATGACGACTGCCTTATGATTACTGCAGACCACGGCTGTGATCCTGCATTTACAAAGACTACAGATCATACAAGGGAATATATTCCTTTTATCTGTTATGGTAAAAACGTTGAACCTGTCAATTGCGGCACCAGAGAGACATTTGCCGATATAGGCGCCACAGTTCTCAATCTTCTTGGCGTGGAAGGCAAGCTTGACGGAACGTCTTTAATATAAAAAAATCCAATTTATCCCACAAGGGACTTCATCAGATACAATATGTCCAATTGAATATTACTTTTAGGAGGTAAAAACATTGACTGGAAAGAATTGCTTGAATTTATTAGTTACTTTTGGAGTTGTATTTTGTTGTACTGTTGTTTCCACGGGCTGCTATAATCCTAAAACAATTACGGATTATCCCGGAAATGAAAATGTTTTGGAAACTGTTTCTGAGACTGAAAAGGTTACTGTTAACGAAGAGAAAGAAACGGACTATTATTTGGATGAAGAAGAGGAATTGGAAGAATTTATGCCCAATGATTACCCTTTTGACGGGCAGGGCAATTTTATTTATAATCCCGAGGCTTTAAGACCGGGTATTTCGAACTTTTATCGTAACAAACCCGAATATCTTAAAATGGCCAAGCAGATAATGACTGCTGTGGATGAAGGAGAACATGTTTTAGTACTTGACGCAGGTTATCCTATTGATCAGTTTAAGTTCGAAGAAGTACTTAAAATAGCCTGTTTATCGAATCCTGTTGTTTATCTGGCTGATTTCGAAACAGAAGATTATCATAATTTTACGATTACTTATCCTGATTATTTCGGATCTCTGGATGATTACGGACAGATTGACCCCGATCATATTATCGCTGATGATAAAAACTTTACCGCTGAAATGGATGAATTCAGAGATTTTGTAAATGAAGTTATCGATCAGTGCGTTAATTATCAGGATAACGATATGGAGAATTCCAGAAGGGTATACAAATATCTGATTGAACATATCTATATCAGAAAAGATGACGGATATTATGATGTGCCTGATCCGAATTCCACCACAGGCAGGAGTATATCTCATATTGATGTTGTCAGAAATTTAAAGAATGACAATATGTATTTACATGAAGTTATAAAGCTTTATCAGTTTATTCTGACTCAGTTAAATATTCATACAAGCTATGCCATACTTGACGGAGAAGCTGTGGATAAATATATGTCGCTGGATCCCGACAATTACTATATGACAAGTTGTGACTGTGTAATTGTAAGGTATGACGGCGTAGATTACATATGCAACCTTTATTTTGATTATCTTGATTTTAAAAACTTCCCTGAGGTTGAAAATGATACGGAATGTCATTGCAATTATTTCGCTGTCGGCAAAGCGACCTGCGGTCGTGCTTTTAAAGTAAACGTTGTAGGATATTCCGGAAACTTTGAAAATACTGACTGGTTTTTCTTTGACGACTTAAATGTGGATTATCCATTTGATGTTGAATTATAAATCATAAAAGAGACTTTTAAATATATTTGAATTTTTCCCCGATAAATAGTATTATTTATCGGTATGATTTTTATGGAAAAAGACGAAAGAGAGAAACAAAGTGGGCAATTACGATAAAGAGATTCAAAGAAGAAGAACCTTCGCGATTATTTCACATCCCGATGCAGGTAAAACAACACTTACCGAAAAATTCCTTTTATACGGCGGTGCCATTAACCTGGCCGGCAGTGTGAAAGGTAAAGCAACTGCAAGACATGCGGTTTCGGACTGGATGGAAATTGAAAAAGAGAGAGGTATTTCTGTTACTTCTTCGGTATTACAGTTTGAATATGACGGATACTGTGTAAATATTCTTGATACACCTGGTCACCAGGATTTCTCAGAAGACACATACAGAACTCTGATGGCTGCGGATTCTGCTGTAATGGTTATTGACGCATCAAAGGGTGTTGAGGCGCAGACAAGAAAGCTCTTTAAGGTCTGCGGTATGAGAGGTATTCCTATTTTCACTTTTATAAACAAACTTGACAGAGATGCCCTTGATACATTTGAATTACTCGATCAGATTGAAAACGAACTCGGAATAGCTACATGTCCCGTTAATTGGCCCATCGGCTCAGGTAAGGGCTTTAAAGGTGTATATGACAGACACAACGAAAAGGTTGTAATGTTTTCAGATACCGAAAAAGGTACCAAGGAAGGTAAATCATGGGAGATTGATATGTCTACCAAGGATGCTCTTTTAGAAGCAATCGGTGAAGAGGCATATGACAAACTTTCCGATGAAATCGAACTCCTTGACGGTGCCGCTGCTGAATTTGACTTAAAAGAAGTACAGAGCGGTAAACTTACACCTGTATTTTTCGGTTCTGCTTTAACCAACTTCGGCGTTGAAATCTTTTTAAATAATTTCTTATCGATGTCTACAAATCCTCTTCCCAGACAGAGTGATATCGGTATGATTGACCCGCTTGAAAACGAGTTTTCTGCATTTGTATTTAAAATACAGGCTAATATGAATAAAGCTCACCGCGACAGAATTGCTTTTATGAGAATCTGTTCAGGCAAGTTTGATGCAACCAAAGAAGTTTATCATATGCAGGGCGGCAAATCCATGCGTCTTTCCCAGCCCCAGCAGATTATGGCGGATGACAGAAAGATACTTGATACTGCTTATGCAGGAGATATTATCGGTGTATTCGATCCGGGTATTTTCTCAATCGGCGATACATTAACCGTTGCTTCAAACAAGTTTAACTACGAAGGTATTCCTACATTTGCTCCCGAACATTTTGCGAGAGTTCGACAGATGGATACCATGAAGAGAAAGCAGTTCATGAAGGGTATCACACAGATTGCCCAGGAAGGCGCGATTCAGGTATTCCAGGAGTTTAACACCGGTATGGAAGAAATTATTGTCGGTGTTGTGGGTGTGCTTCAGTTTGAAGTATTAAAATACAGACTCGAAAACGAATATAATGTTGAAATCAGAATGGATAATCTGCCTTATGAACACATAAGATGGATTGACAATAAAGACGAGATAGATGTGGCAAAATTATCCGGTACTTCGGATATGAAGAAAGTAAAGGACATGAAAGGAAATCCTCTGCTTTTGTTCGTAAACGAATGGAGTATCGGTATGACGAAAGACAGAAACAAGGATTTGGTATTGTCGGAATTCGGAAAGAATTAAATTTATTTTATGAAGAAAATCTATCTTATTATCGGTGCACTTGTGCTGGCTTTGGTGCTACTTATAGGTGCTTCCGTAATTATCGACAAACAGCTTGAAAAAGATACTTCTTTTATAAGCGATTATATTGATTTTGATAAAACGGCCCAGAATGTTCCTTATACGAGCCCTGTTACATCCGATTCCAACGGTCTTCTTGATAAGGAAGTTACCGAAAAGGTAACCAAGATTGACGATATGTCAAAGATTCAGGAAGAGCATGAAATCATTAATACGGATATCGGTGAAATAATAATTGATGCAGGTCTCTCTGAAGAAGAATGGGGCGAGCGTATTTCAATGGGTATTAATGCCCAGAATATAAATGCTGCCAACAAAGAATGCCAGGGTCTGTTTTATTATGATAATTTAGAGCCTGAATTTAAGCAGCTTTATCTTGAGATTTATATCGCAATTAAGAATTATGCAGATACATTTTATATCTGTTCCATAGATCCCGAGGATATTGATTATGCTTTCAACTGCGTTATGGGCGATCATCCCGAAATTTTCTATACGAACGGTTATATGTATACGAAATTTACCACGACCGACAGAATCGTAAAGATAGAGTTTACACCAGCGTATACGATTGCGTATGAAGATGTCATAAAGTATGAGAAAGACATTGAAGCTTATAAGAATGAATTTCTTGTAGGAATTAATCAAAATACCGACGATTATACCAAGATAAAATACACTTACGAATACATCATAAAAAACACGGAATATGATGTTGATTCCATACAGAATCAGAATATCCTGTCGGTATTTATAAACGGAAGATCTGTATGTCAGGGCTATGCAAAGGCTTTCCAGTATCTTTCGGGACAGCTTGGCGTTCAGAGTACTTTGGTAGTCGGATATGTAGGAGCCAATGAAGGCCATGCTTGGAATATGGTTAAGTGTAACGGTCAGTATTATTACATTGACTGTACCTGGGGCGATTCCTCATATCTTGAGAACTCGATGAGCCTTTATTCCGGCGGAATCAATTATGATTATCTGAATATCACCACGAGCGAACTGCAGCTTACTCATGTGATAGATAATTTCACTCCACTTCCTCCCTGCAACAGTATGGCAGACAATTATTACGTAAAAGAAGGTCTTTATTTCGAAGGTATCGACTTGGTTCAGCTTGATAAGGCTTTCAGTAATGCAAAATCGCAGAACAGGGATTCCGTGGAACTTAAATGCTCCAATACGGAAGTTTACGACAAACTCGGAGAATATCTTCTGGTTGATAATCATATTTTCGATTACATGTCCAGTGATAAAGAGAGCATTACCTATATGCAAAACAAGGATTTAAATATTTACTCGTTCCCTTTGAGGTAATTACGGGACAGTAAAGTGACTTGTGACAAAAACTCTTTTGTGTTAAAATAATAGGGTATATGGAGATTTTTCCGTATACTGTTTTGAAGGTCCTTTTACGGAGGTTAAAAATGAGCACAGCTAACAATAATGAAAAAATCGGTTCTGTTCGTATCGCAACAGATGTAGTACCTCTTATTGCAGCGCTCGCATCTCAGGATGTTGAAGGCGTTACTCCTTTACAGGATAAAAAGAATCTTTCTTTGAAAATTAATTTTAGAAGACTTACCAGAGGCATTAAGGTTGATATTAAAGGTAAAACCTGCAGCGTAGATATGGCTATAGGTATTCTTTATGGTTATCAGGTTCCCGAAATCTGTCCTAAGGTTCAGAATTCGGTTAAGACAGCCATCGAAACAATGACCGGCCTTGAAGTCAGCGATGTTAATGTTAAAATCGCTTCGGTAAGCATGTCATAAGGAATAAATATGAACAGAAAAACAGAGCGTGAATTTACTTTTAAACTGTTGTTTATGTCTGATTTTTATGAGAAGAAAGAGTTAGGTGACGAACTTCTTCTCTATTTTGATGCACCGTTTCCTTTTGAAGAAAAAGAGGATGGCGAGACAGCAAGCGAAAACATTACTTCGTTAAAAGAATCGGTAAACGAAGATGACAGAAGAAGAATAGTAGCAAGATATGTTGATATAATTGACAAGCTTGATGATATTGATAAAAGAATTTCAGAAGTTTCAAAAGGCTGGACGATTGATCGTATCGGAAAAGTCGAACTTGCTATTTTAAGACTTGCCGTTTATGAAATAGTTTACGATGACAATATTCCGACCTCTGTAGCAATTAACGAGGCTGTAGAATTATCCAAAAAATTCGGTCCTCAGGATTCATACGCATTTGTTAACGGTATTCTTGCCAGGTTTGCTTGATGAAAACTATATATTCGGTTTTTCAGGTTAATACATATATTCACAATATGTTCCATGAAGATTATCTTTTATCCGATGTTTCTGTTTCGGGAGAGATAAGCAATTTGAAATTCCACACATCGGGACATATTTATTTTACGTTGAAAGACGATAAATCTGCCATTTCGTGCGCCATCTTCCGTCAATCCGCTCAAAAACTTAATATTGCATTAAAAGACGGAGACAAGATAGTAGCTTCCGGCAGCATATCGAATTACGTGCCAAACGGCAGCGTAACTTTTAACGTTACCAAAGTTGAATATGAAGGTATTGGTGATTTAACAAAGAAGTTTGAAGAATTAAAACAAAGACTCGCAGAGCAGGGACTCTTTGATAAAGAATTTAAAAAAACTATTCCGAAGTTTCCCAAGACCATCGGAATTGTAACGGCACCCACAGGCGCAGCGATAAGAGATATTATTTCGGTTTCTAAAAGAAGAAACCCTTACATTTCGCTTATATTATTCCCCGCACTGGTTCAGGGCGAGGGAGCAAGTGAAAGTATCGTAAAAGGTATAGAGACTCTCGAAAAGGCTAATGTAGATGTTATTATCGTTGGCCGAGGCGGTGGAAGCTTAGAAGATTTATGGGCTTTTAATGAAGAAGAAGTTGCTTATGCGATATTCCAGTGTTCAATACCGGTTATCTCTGCTGTAGGTCATGAAATTGATTTTACGATCTCTGATTTTACGGCCGATTTAAGAGCCGCAACACCTTCGGCAGCTGCGGAACTTGCTGTTCCCGATATAAGACAGACGATAGCTGATATAGACGATTTAAAAGAGTCGCTTGATAAAGGGTTTGATAGAGTACTTAAAAACAAACTCCACAAACTCGCTGTTTACGAAGCAAAGCTTAACGCGCTGTCTCCGGTAAACAAATTAAACAAGCAGAAAGTTATCGCAGATTCGTATAACAACAAACTCGATCTTTTAATAAAAAAGATCATAAAAGAAAAGAAAGCCGAACTTGAAACATTATCCGAGAGGTTAAAAGGTGTTTCGCCTTTGGAGCGTTTAAAAGCCGGAATGGCATATGTAACGGATGCTTCGGGTAAAAGAGTTGTAGGTGTTGAAGGCTTATCAGATAACGATAAAGTCAAACTGACAATGAAGGATGGATACGCTTTCGCAATTATTGAGAAAGTGGTTAAAGAGGGGTAAATTATGGATGCAGTAACTATTGACGAGAAAATCAAATCTGTTGAAGAGATTTTAAAAGAACTTGAAAAAGATGATATCGCTATCGAAGATGCTCTTGATTTATATACCAAGGGTAAAGTTGCGATTGAAGAATGCAAAAACAAAATCGATATGATTGAGAAAGAAGTTCTTAAAATCAATCCCGACGGAACGACTTCGTCATTTGATGATGCTGATTTTTAACATTAACCAAAGAATTTTGAATGAATAATTAATGGGGGGCTGAAGAGTATGAGAGAAGATTTTATTAATTTATTAATTCAAAAAGTTAACGAAGCATTTGGAATTATGAAACCCTACATGCCTGCTGAAGAGGGACTTCAGAGACGTGTAGCGGAAGCAATGAATTACTCCTTTATTTCAGGCGGAAAAAGAATCAGACCTTTGTTCATGCTTGAAAGTTACAGAATGTTCGGCGGAGACGATTTAAGCAAAATTTCTCCTTTTATGGCAGCTATCGAAATGATTCACACATATTCACTGATTCATGACGATCTGCCGGCAATGGATAATGATGATTACAGAAGAGGAAGACCGACAAACCATAAAATGTTTGATGAAGCAACTGCAATTCTTGCAGGCGACGGTCTTTTGAATCTTGCTTTTGAAACTATTTCAAAAGCTATGGTTGAAGAAGATGACATTATTGTTTTAAGAAGAATGGCATATGCAAATGCCGTACTTGCCAATAAAGCAGGTATTTACGGTATGATAGGCGGTCAGATGGTTGACCTTCTTTCAGAAAACAAGACCGATACCGAACTTGAAACACTTTTATTTATACATAAACATAAAACAGCCGCACTTATCGAAGCGTCACTTATGATTGGTGCAATTATGGCAGGCGCGGACGATGAAGATATTGCCAAAATCGAAAAAGTCGGAGACAACACCGGACTTGCATTTCAGATTAGAGATGATATCCTTGATGTAATCGGCGATTCGATTAAACTCGGCAAGAGTGTCGGCAGCGACGAAAAGAACGATAAGACCACATATGTTAAGATTAAAGGCCTTGAAGAAAGCCAGAAAGAACTTGAGAATCTTTCTAAAGAAGCGAGAGACATTGTGGTCGGCATAGCAGGTAAGGAAAACTTCCTTTCAGATTTGATTGAATATCTCGTAAACAGAGAAAAATAAATTATTTACCCGGTAATAAAGATGTACATTGAAAAGATAAACAAACCTAACGACATAAAGAAAATAAGCAAGAACCATCTTTATGATCTGGCTGATGAAATCAGAGAATTCCTGATTGAATCGATATCCGAAACAGGTGGTCATTTAGGAGCAAACTTAGGTACTGTTGAGCTTACCATGGCTCTTCATTTAGTGCTTAATCTTCCTGAAGACAAGATTATCTGGGATGTCGGACATCAGAGTTATACTCACAAGATTTTAACAGGCAGAAGAGACGGTTTTGCCACACTTCGTAAATACGGAGGAATGGCAGGCTTTCCGAAGACTTGCGAGAGTGAATGTGATGCTTTTAATACAGGACATTCATCCACGTCTATCTCAGCAGGCCTTGGTATGGCTATGGCCCGTACCATGAAAGGAGAGAATAATACCATTGTTTCCGTTATCGGTGACGGTGCGCTCACAGGCGGTATGGCTTATGAAGCACTTAACAATGCAGGCAAGGCAAATACAAAGCTGATTATTGTTTTAAATGATAACAATATGTCGATATCCGAAAATGTCGGTGGTGTCAGCATGTATTTAAATAATTTAAGAACCAAGGAAGGCTACCTGGATTTAAAGGAAGGTGTTAAGGATACGCTTTCCAAAGTGCCTAAGGGCGCCGATATGATCAACAGAATCCAGAAAGCAAAGAGTTCCATTAAATCTTTCGTGATTCCCGGAATGTTTTTCGAGGAAATGGGACTTACATATCTTGGACCCGTTGACGGACATGATATCAATGCTATGGTTCGTGCTTTTAACGAAGCTAAAAGATGCAAAACTCCTGTTATCGTACATGTAATTACAAAAAAAGGCAAAGGATTCTTACCCGCAGAAAAGCATCCTGCAAGATTCCACGGCGCAGAACCTTTTGATATCGAAACAGGTTTACCCAAGAATAAAAAAATGTCTCCCGATTACACCGATGTATTCTCAACAGTAATGTGTAAAATGGGAGAGCGTGATCCTAAATGTGTTGCAATTACAGCAGCAATGCCTGACGGTACAGGTCTTAAAAGATTTAAGAGCATGTATCCCGACAGATTCTTTGATGTCGGCATAGCTGAAGAACATGCTGTTACTTTTGCCGCAGGTATGGCTATGGGCGGATATAAGCCCGTTGTATGTGTTTATTCATCATTCTTACAGAGAGCTTATGACCAGTTAATACATGATGTCTGCATTCAGAATCTTCATGTTGTATTCTGTATAGACAGAGCGGGCTTGGTCGGAAGCGACGGCGAAACACATCAGGGTATATTTGATTTATCATATCTTTCGTCGATTCCCAATATGTGCGTGATGGCTCCCAAGAATAAATGGGAACTTTCAGACATGATTAAATTTGCTCTTAAGTATGACGGACCCATTGCAATCAGATACCCGAGAGGCAGAGCTTATGACGGCCTTCAGGAGTTCAGAGCACCCATTGAATTTGCGCAGGGGGAATGGATTTTCAGAGAGTCCGGAATCTGCTTAATTGCTGTCGGAAGTATGGTTAAAACAGCCGTAGAAGTCAGAGAAAGACTTAAAGCTTTAGGCAAAAACGTTTCCATCATGAATGCAAGATTTGTAAATCCTATTGATGAGGAAATGATAAAAGAAATATCCGTAACCCATCCTCATATCGTAACGATGGAAGAGAACGTTTTATCAGGAGGCTTTTCGGAAAGAGTGGGCTCGTTCCTTTTACGAGACGGACATTTTTGCAAACATACATCAATTGCAATTCCCGATACTTACGTAGAGCACGGAAATGTTGAATTGTTAAAGAAAGAAATCGGAATCGATACAGATTCGATAGTAGAAAAGATACTTATAGAAGGCGAAGGTATATCGTAATTCGTGAAAGAGAGACTTGATATATTACTCGTAAATAAAGGGCTGGCAGCTTCGAGAGAAAAAGCCAAAGCTTTAATAATGAGTGGCATAGTTTATGTCGAAAATCAGAAAGAAGACAAAGCGGGCTCTCTTTTTGACGAAAATGCAAATATAGAAATTCGCGGCGAAACCTTAAAATATGTTTCACGCGGCGGGCTTAAACTTGATAAAGCCGTAACGGTATTTAATTTAAACTTTGACGGATACACATGCCTCGATATAGGAGCATCCACCGGCGGCTTTACCGACGTAATGCTTCAAAACGGTGCCTCAAAGGTTTACAGTGTAGACGTAGGCCACGGCCAGCTTGACTGGAAACTTCGTAACGACGAACGTGTCGTATGTATGGAAAAATGCAATTTCAGATACGTTACCGACAAAGAGATACCTGAAAAGATTGATTTTGCCGCAACCGACGTATCCTTCATATCACTGACCAAGATACTTATTCCTGCCTACAACCTCTTAAAAAAAGACGCTTTGATGGTATGCCTAATCAAACCCCAGTTTGAAACCACCAAAGAAAAAGTCGGCAAAAAAGGCGTTGTCCGCGATCCCGAAGTACATAAAGAAGTAATCGAAAAAGTTATAGACTTCTGCCTTAAGATTGGCTTCAGCATTAAAGGACTTGATTATTCGCCTATCAAAGG
>JAFYHV010000096.1 GCA_017538995.1 Lachnospiraceae bacterium
CACTCCCAAAGTTATCGACTACAGAAAGAAAACATTACAGCTCATCCTTTCCGATCATGACAAGAAATGTCTTTCTTGTGTACGTTCCGGTAAGTGTGAACTTCAGAAATTATGTCACGACTTCGGCGTAGATGATGAGAACAAGTATGAAGGTATAGCTAACGAGTTCGAAATCGACTACAGTGCAGCTCACATGGTAAGAGATAACAACAAGTGTATTAACTGCCGTCGTTGTATCGCAGCATGTGAAAAGACTCAGGGAATCGGTGTTATCGGCGCTAACAACAGAGGTTTCATCACAGAGATTTCTTCACCTTTCGGTATGGGTCTCGGCGAAACCGCATGTGTATGCTGTGGCCAGTGTATCGCTGTATGTCCTACAGGTGCTATTTATGAGAAGTCAGATGTTGACAAGATTATGGCAGCTATCGCTGATCCTACAAAGCACGTTGTTGTTCAGACAGCTCCCGCTGTAAGAGCAGCACTCGGCGAGCCTTTCGGAATTCCTATGGGAACCGGTGTTGAAGGCAAGATGGCAGCCGCTCTTCGTCGTATCGGATTTGAGAAAGTATTTGATACAGATTTTGCAGCAGACGTTACTATCATGGAAGAAGCAACAGAACTTCTCGGCAGAGTAACAAACGGTGGTGTACTTCCTATGATTACATCATGTTCACCCGGATGGATTAAGTTCTGCGAGCATTATTATCCCGATCAGCTTGATCATCTTTCAAGCTGCAAGTCACCTCAGCAGATGTTTGGTGGAATCCTTAAGACATACTACGCTGAGAAGATGGGCTGGGATCCTAAGGATATCGTTTCCGTATCAGTAATGCCTTGTACAGCTAAGAAGTTCGAAATCGGCAGACCCGATCAGTCAGCTGCAGGTGTTCCCGATCTTGATTACACAATGACTACAAGAGAACTTGCAAGATTAATCGAGAGATGCGGTATCAACTTCAAGGAACTTCCTGACGAAGCATTTGACGATCCTATGGGCGAGTCAACAGGTGCTGCAGTTATCTTCGGTGCTACCGGCGGTGTTATGGAAGCAGCTCTTCGTACAGCAGTTTGGAAACTCACAGGCGAAACAAATGATTCTCCTCTTGAGTTCAAGGAAGTACGTGGCGTAGAAGGTATCAAGGAAGCTACATATGAAGTAGCAGGCATTTCCGTTAAGGTTGCTGTTGCTTCAGGTCTTCAGAATGCAAGAGTTATCATGGATAAGATCCGTGCAGGCGAAGCAGATTACACATTCGTTGAAATCATGGCTTGTCCCGGCGGTTGCGTAAATGGTGGTGGTCAGCCTCAGGTTCCCGCTTCTGTACGTAACTTCACAGACATCAGAGCTGAGAGAGCTAAAGCTCTTTACAACTATGATGAGAACATGCCCAGAAGAAAATCTCATGAAAACGAATCTGTAAAGAAACTTTATGCTGAATACTTCGGTGAGCCTAACAGCCACAGAGCACATGAAGTTCTCCATACAACATATGTACAGAGAAAGATTCATGAAATCTAATTAAAAATCGGAATGAGGATTATCTTAAAATAAAGGTTTTTCCTGCATTCTTTGTATGCACTCGAGGTCCCTTTTTGGGGCCCCGGGTGCCGTTTCATTATAATTAAGATATATATTTTTCCCAGAATAATAGCTCGAATTTGATTTTTCATAACGGGGGCGTTACATGAAAAAAAGAATTTTTTGTACGGCGCTTGTGTTGTTAATGACAGCAGCGGTTGCCTGTACAGAAGCTGATTTTCAGAATTTAAAAAACGGAAAAGGAGATGCTGTCGTACTTGACGTTGAGAATCTTCCCGCTCCGGACATAAAAAAACCAAATACCGAAATTGAAAATAACACCGAAAACGGTGATAAAGATACAGATTCCGAAAATACGATTGATTCTTCGGATAATACAGATGTTGTAAATAGTTCAGATTCAGTAGAAACAACAGATATTATTGAGGAAGAAAAGCCCAGTCTTGATGATTATGTGATTGAAGAAACTGAGGGCGAATATGTACTGATTAAATCCGCAGTGGTTCGAAGCGGACCGTCAACTGATTTTGACAAGCTTGGTCAGCTTCAGGCGGATATTGTTGTTGAAATAACGGGAACTACCGATAACGGATGGTTTCAGTTTGAATATGATTCGGTAGACGGATACATCAATCAGAAGTTCTTTATGGATAAAGAAACTTATGATGAAGAAGTTGCTTCAAATGAATCCGGTGAAGAGAATCAAAGCGAAGAGAATAACAAAGAACAAACAGAAAGCACTCTTGCTTCACAGATAGTTGCAATCTGCAACGAATACAGAGTTGCAGAAGGTCTTGAACCGCTTACAGAAGATCCCGAGCTTGATGCTTTGGCACAAATAAGAGCGGAAGAGATAGTGGTTTATTTTGAACACGAAAGACCTGACGGCAGCGACTGTTTTACGGTAATGAAAGATTATAAATGTACGCTTTGCGGCGAGAATATCGCAGCAGGCCAGGGAAATCCCAAAGAGGTCGTTGATGCCTGGATGGATTCCGAAGGTCACAGAGCCAATATAATGAATAAGGATTTCAAGAGGATTGGAATCGGTTATTCTGCAGGCGGTGAATTCGGTGCTTACTGGGCACAGCTTTTTGCCGATTAATGAAATTAAATGTGCTTGCACATATAATGCAATAAAGGAGACACTAATTTAATGAGACAGTTTACTTCAGACGAACTTAGAAACACATGGAAACAGTTTTATGTTGAACGCGGACATGTAGATGTTGGTGCGGTTTCGCTCGTATCCGACGGTTCTACAGGCGTTATGTTTAACGTCGCCGGCATGCAGCCTCTTATGCCTTATCTTTTAGGACAGAAACATCCTTTAGGAACAAGACTCTGCAATGTACAGGGCTGCGTTCGTACAAATGATATAGATTCAGTAGGCGATAAGAGCCACGTTACTTTCTTTGAAATGATGGGTAGCTGGAGCTTAGGCGATTATTTTAAGGAAGACAGATGTAAATGGAGTTATGAACTTCTTACAGAAGTCTTCGGTTTTGATGCAGATCATCTTGCAGCTACAGTTTTTGCAGGTGACGAAAATGCCCCCAGAGACGAAGAGGGTGCAGGCTACAGAATAGCATCAGGTTTTAAGAAAGAGAATATTTATTATCTCGGTGCTGACGATAACTGGTGGGGCCTTGAATACGGACCCTGCGGACCTGACAGTGAAATGTTCTATATTGCAGATGTTCCCGACTGCGGACCTGACTGCGGACCCGGATGTTCATGCGGAAAGTATACTGAGCTTGGTAACGATGTATTTATGCAGTATGAAAAGCATCAGGACGGCTCATTAACACCTTTAAAACAGAAGAATGTTGATACAGGCTGGGGTCTTGAGCGAAACCTTGCATTCTTAAACGGTACAAAGGATGTTTACAAGACAGACCTTTTCGCACCCGTTATTAGCTTCATCGAGGAAGCATCAAACGTAAAATACGAAAGTGATGAGAAGCTTACAAAATCTATGAGAATCCTTGCAGATCACACCAGAACAAGTGTAATGCTTATCGGTGATCCCGCAAAGCTTCTTCCTTCAAATGCAGGCGCAGGATACGTTCTTAGACGTCTCATTCGTCGTGCTGTAAGACATGCAAGAGCACTCGGACTTAAAAAAGCAGATATTTTAAAGATTGCAACAATCTTTATTGATGATATTTATCCTAACAGTTTCCCTCTTCTTGTTAAGAACAAGGAATTCATTTTAGATGAACTTGGAAAAGAAATCGAGCGTTTCGAGAATACTCTTGAAAACGGTATGAAGGAATTCAAAAAGATTCTTGATACAAAGAATTCAAAGGGAGAAAAGGAAATCGACGGTAAGTCTGCATTCTATCTCTACGATACATTCGGTTTCCCTATCGAGCTTACTGTTGAGCTTGCTGAAGAAGAAGGTCTTAAGGTTGACGAAGAAGGCTTCAAGGCAGCAATGGAAGAGCAGAAGCAGACTGCAAGAGATAATCAGAACTTCTCAGCTAAGTTAAATGTTTCGGCAGGCGTATTTGATTCTCTTGATGAAAGCATTAAGACAGAATTTGTCGGATACGATGTGCTTGAGTGCGGCGCTAAGGCTGTTGCAATGGCAAACGAAGAAGGTAAATGCGATAAATTAAACGAAAAAGAAAACGGAACAATTGTTACCGATGTTACAAGTATGTACGGCACCATGGGCGGCCAGGTAGGCGATAAGGGTGTTATTTCATCCAAAGACGGTGAATTTGTTGTTACAGAAGCAATCCACTTACCTAACGGACGTATCGGACATACAGGTTACGTTTCACGCGGCTTTATCAATGCAGGCGACGAAGTATATGTTAAGGTTGATTACGAAAACAGAATGAATACCTGTAAGAATCACTCCGCTACACATCTTCTTCAGAAAGCATTAAAGACAGTTCTCGGTGATCATGTAGAGCAGAAGGGTTCACTTGTTACACCCGACAGACTCCGTTTTGACTTTTCACATTCACAGGCTATAAGCGCTGAAGACCTTGCTAAGGTTGAAGCAATCGTAAATAAAGAAATCGCTGCATCACTTGATGTAAATACTGATGAAATGAGCATTGAAGATGCTAACAAGACCGGTGCAATGGCTCTCTTCGGAGAAAAGTACGGCGCTACAGTCAGAGTAGTCAGCATGGGCAAAGGTGATTCGGGAAATGACGAAGCAGATTTCAAAGAAGCATTTTCCGTAGAACTCTGCGGTGGTACTCATGTAAGCAATACAGCAGAGATTCAGCAGATTAAGATTCTTTCCGAATCGGGCGTTGCAGCGGGCGTAAGAAGAATCGAAGCTCTTACAGGCGATGGTGTAATTGCATATTACAAGGAAATGGAAAGCATTTTACTTGAGGCAGCAAAAGCATTAAAGGCTAATCCTAATGACATTGTTGCTAAGATTACAAGCCTTCAGGCTAACTTAAAGAGCGCAAATTCAGAGATTGAATCACTTAAGTCTAAAGCAGCTAAGGATGCTCTTGGAGATCTTACAAATCAGGTTGAAGAAGTTAAGGGCGTTAAGGTTCTTGCTGCAAGAGTGGATAATGTGGATATGAACGCATTAAGAGACCTCGGCGATTCACTTAAGGATAAGATTAAAGAAGGTGTTGTAGCGCTTTTAAGCGCAGCAGACGGCAAAGTAAACATAGTGGTAATGGCTACAGATTCTGCTGTAAGCGCAGGTGCACACGCAGGTAATCTTATCAAGGCAATTGCTCCTATTGTAGGAGGCGGCGGAGGCGGACGTCCCAACATGGCTCAGGCCGGTGGTAAGAATCCCGCAGGCATTGATGATGCAATCAAAGCTGTTAAAACAGAACTTGAAAAGATGCTCTAATATAATGAATTCCGGCGGTAAAACGTCGGAATTCTTGTTATGAAAGGTTAACTTATGAAAAAGATTATACTGGCATCAAAATCACCCAGAAGAAAAGAACTGCTTGAAACTGCAGGTTTTGAGACTGTTATTATTCCTTCCGAAGCAGATGAGGATATAGATGAAAAAGATCCTGTAGAGCTCGTAAAAAAATTATCTCTCATAAAAGCAACATCAGTATTCGAGAGTGAAAAGAGTAAGGGAAGAATTAATGCTGATGATATTGTTTTAGGAGCGGATACGGTTGTTTATGCAGGCGGAAGTATCTTGGGAAAACCTTCAGATAAAGATGATGCAAGAAACATGATTAAAATGCTTTCGGGTGATGTTCATTCTGTATTTACGGGATTTACTTTGTGTATTGGTGACGGTAGAATAATTACTGACTATTCGGAAACCAAGGTATATGTTTATCCGATGACAGATGATGAAGTGGAAGAGTATATATCATCAGATGAACCCTATGATAAAGCCGGAGCATACGGTATTCAGGGACTGTTTGGAAAGTATGTAGAGAAGATAGACGGCGATTACCAGAATGTTGTAGGACTTCCGGTTTCGAAGATAGTGCATTCCTTGAAATAATGTTATGTAACCCAAAACCATCGTAAAAGAATTGGGAAGAAGAGTGATACATAACAATTATGTAAACTAAAACAAATAGAATATCAATAAAAATAAGGATAGATAATTGCAGTTACAAATTTATGTAAACTTCTTATCTATCCTTTATTATTTCGAAATATAAATACATTATGTTAACTAATACAGGCGACAGATTTACATAAAACAAATGATTATGTAAACTAATATCTGAAATTAATTTACATAATATATACAATTATGTTAACCAAATTTACATTTATGTAAACTTTGATTACGAGAACAATTCCAGGAAATCAGCCAATCCGTCGCTGTTATTGTCACGGAAAGTTATGTAATCCGAAACCGCCTTGAGCTTGGGATTTCCGTTCATCATACATACGCTGTTAGCTGCAGCCTGCAGAAGAGTAATATCGTTTTCTTCATCGGCGAAAGCGTAGGAGTGTGATTCTTTTATGCCGGATGTTTTCATAATGTATTTCAATGCATTGCCTTTCCCTGATTCCTTGGGAATAACTTCAAGGAATTTATCACAGGAGAAGATGCAGAATACTTTGTTGCCGAGTTCTTTTTCGATTACAGTCTGAACCTTCTTAAGTTTTTCAGGCTTGTCGAAATTCATTATTAAAAACTTGTAAGGAGTGGGTTCTTCCTTAATTACGTTTCTAACCTGTCTGTAGGGAAGTGAAACGTATTTGGAATAATACTCAAGTTCTTTTGTTTTCTTTTCGCTTAGTATTTCATAATCGGAATATGTATGGAAATGACATCCGTATTTCTTGGCTGTTTTTTTGACGATTTCCGAATATTCTTTTTTAAGGGTTATTTTTTCAAGTATTTCACCTTTTTTACTGTCGTATATAACTCCGCCGTTAAATGCAGCGATATAATCCGTGATTTCTCCGATAGAAAGTTTTTTTACTATCTTTAATGCTGATGCGAGAGGGCGGCCTGTGTTAATAATGAACTTATGGCCGTTTTCACATGCTTTGTTAAGCAGGGCTTTTGTAATCGGAGTGATAATTTTCTCGTCATTTAAAAGCGTTCCGTCCAAATCAAAGAAGAGTGCTGAATGAATGGCTTTGTTGGGAACAAAACCTTTAAGATAAGCCTTCTTTAAAGGCGGAAGAAGTTTTGCGGGAATATAAAGATCTCCGTGACCGCAACCAAGAGATAAGTTCGGTTTGTTGCTTCCATGGAAATCAGAACCTCCGGTAATCATCAGTCGGTATTTGCTTGCAAGTTTTCTTATAAGCTTTTCATCTTTGCTTGAATATGTGGAGTAGATGGTTTCAATACCTTTTAATCCCACGCGTGATAAATCAGCGACAAGTGTTTCAAGATCTCTGTCGGAGAATTTATAAAGAATAGGGTGGGCAAGAACGGGAATTCCTCCGCATGAAAGAATAAGTGAAACCGCTTTGGCGGGAGATATTTTTTCTCTCGGAACAAATCCGGGGCAGTTATCACCGATATAAGTATCAAAGGCTTCATCTATGGTTTTTATGATTCCTTTTGAAATCATATATTTAGCGTAATGTGCTCTGGTAATAACACTGTCAGGATACTGCGCAATAAAAGAATCGTAGTCGATATCGACTCCGAGTTCCTGTAATTTTCTGCACATTTTCTGATTGCGGATTTCTCTTGAATTTCTGAATTCAACAACTTTCTTTGAGAATTTTTCGTTGTACGGATTTATATAATATCCGAGAATATGAATATCCTTTTTCTTGTATTCTGTGGAAAATTCAATTCCCGGAATTACTTCTATATCCTTACCGACAGATGCAGTATATGCTTCTTCGATACCGTCTGTCGTGTCGTGATCTGTGAGGGCAAAAGCTTCGAGGTTGGATTTAATAGCAAGATCAACGAGCTCGCTCGGAGTTAAAGTACCGTCGGAGAAAGTTGAATGTACATGTAAATCAATTGCCTGCATTTAGTTTTCGTCATCCTCTTTCTTTGCAATGTAGATAGTACGTTTTCTGGCCATTTCATCGCTTGCAAGATAATCATCGTAAGTAGTGATTTTATCGATGAGCTTACCGCCGGGCATAATTTCCATGATACGGTTGGCTGTTGTTTCGATAAACTGATGGTCATGGCAGGAGAAGAGTTCAACACCTGAAAATCTGATAAGACCGTTATTTAAAGCCTGAATGGATTCCATGTCAAGGTGGTTTGTAGGCTCGTCCAGGATAAGGCAGTTAGCACCTGAAATCATCATCTTTGAAAGCATACATCTTACCTTTTCACCACCGGATAAAACCTTTACTTTTTTAAGAGCGTCATCCTGTGAGAAGAGCATTCTTCCAAGGAAACCTCTTACATAAGTTATATCTTTTACGGGGGAATAACCCATCAGCCAGTCTGTAATAATATCGTCAGACTTGAATTCTTCTGTATTGTCCTTGGGGAAGTAAGCCTGTGATGTGGTTACGCCCCATTTGTATGTACCTTCGTCAGGCTCCATTTCGCCTGCAAGAATCTGGAAAAGGGTAGTGGTGGCAATTTCATTGCTTCCTACGAAAGCAACTTTGTCTTCACGTCTTAATATAAAAGAAATATTATCCAATACCTTTTCGCCGTTAATTGTCTTTGAAATTCCTTCAACCTGAAGTACTTCGTTACCGATTTCTCTGTCAGGTCTGAAATCAATGTAAGGATATTTTCTGCTTGAAGGTTTAATCTCTTCAAGTTCGATTTTTTCAAGAGCACGTTTTCTCGAGGTAGCCTGTTTTGATTTGGAAGCGTTAGCGGAGAAACGGTTAATGAACTCCTGTAATTCCTTAATCTTTTCTTCCTTCTTCTTATTTGCTTCTTTCATCTGCTTTACAAGAAGCTGGCTGGATTCGAACCAGAAATCATAGTTACCTGCATAAAGCTGAATCTTACCGTAGTCAATATCAGCGGTTTGTGTGCAGACTTTATTTAAGAAATGTCTGTCGTGGGATACGACGATGACAGTATTTTCAAAGTTGATTAAGAACTCTTCAAGCCATGCAATAGCATCAAGATCCAAGTGGTTGGTAGGCTCGTCGAGAAGAAGAATATCGGGGTTACCAAAAAGTGCTTTTGCAAGAAGTACTTTAACCTTTTCGTTACCGCCGAGTTCTGACATTTGCGCGTAGTGAAGCTCTGTTTCGATACCGAGACCGTTTAAAAGAGTTTCAGCGTTTGATTCTGCTTCCCATCCGTCAAGCTCAGCAAATTCTGCTTCAAGCTCGCTGGCTCTGATACCGTCTTCATCGGAAAAATCTTCCTTTGCATAGATGGCATCCTTTTCCTTCATGATTTCATAAAGTCTGGGATTACCGAGGATTACAGTATCCATTACAGAGTACTGGTCGTATTTGAAGTGGTCCTGTTCGAGCACAGATAAACGCTGACCGGGTGTGATAACAATATCACCTGTAGTGGTTTCGAGTTCTCCGGATAAAATCTTAAGAAATGTAGATTTTCCGGCTCCGTTTGCACCGATGATACCGTAGCAGTTGCCTTCGGTGAATTTTATGTTTACATCCTCGAAGAGGGCTTTCTTACCAAATCGTAAGGATACATTGTTTGCACTAATCATTTTATATAATTCCTTTCTGAAACGAACCGCAAAATAAATTACGGGTTTGATATAACAACCCCGCAATTACAGAATATCCGGTTCAATTTATTAATAATTGACGCTGTTGGGGATCTCGGCGACAACCTGACATTTGCCGTGAGTTTTTCCGTAATACAGTCTGTTGTCAGCCTGCTGAATAAAGTCCTCAATTCTGAAACTCTCGTTAGCCTGAGCCACGCCGAAAGTCATGGTAACTTTAACTGTGTTGCCTTCGTGATTAACTTCGGTAGCACAGATTTTGTTTAAGATACGCTCGCCAAGAGATTTGGCAGCATCGATATTACCGTTTACAAGGATTAGAATTTCCTCGCCGCCCCATCTGCATACGAAGTCACCTTCACGCATTTGTGAGGAGATGGTATCGGCTACCATTACAAGAACCTTGTCACCGCAGTCATGACCGTAGGTATCGTTGACCTTTTTGAAATCATCAATATCACCTAAGATAAGACTGAATACTTTTTTATCTTTTCGTAAAAGATGCATGGAAATATTAAGCTTTTCCATCATGCTTCTTCTGTTGGCAAGTTTGGTAAGCGGATCGATACTGGATAACTGCTTTAACTGTCTGGTTCTGTTTTCAAGTGTAGCCGTGCTGTTACGCATTTCAATCGTAAACATAAAGCAGAAGAGTCCAAGTAGAATAGCAGTTACCGAAATATTTAATACTATGGTAACAATTAAAAGAACATGATAACGTTCTACAAGAGTCTGGTAATTATTGTTCTCATAAAAGGCAGAGAATATATAATTTGCCATGGTAATTATTGTTACCACAATCGATGCAAAAAACGGATGCTTAAAAGACTTTGCGGAATTAGAAATATAAAATACCGCAGGAATCAAAAGGAAACAGAAAAGATTGAAGTACAATCCTTTGCCATATGCAAGAGTGGAAAGCAGTACAAAAATATTTACTTCAGCCGTAATGGCGAGGGTAATTAATTTGAACTGTTTGTTCTTGGTTAATGTAACCAGTGATTCGTATACAAGGAACGAAAGGAGATTATAAAGCATCATAAGGATATTACCGAAACCAAGGAAAATTCCGGCAAAAATCAGGTGTGAGAATGCGCAAAGATGAAGAATAAGCGTAAACTTATCCCTGTCCGAAAGGTACTCTTCACCATTGATGATTTCCTTTATGTAATTAAGATAAATCTTAATCTGGTCCATTCTATCTCCAATTTAAGCATATATATAAAAGATTTTATCATTAAATTATGTTAATCTCAATAAATATTTTATTATTATTTTATATTTATTATATATATAAGAGGACAAATATAAGTTTTTATAAATAAATTGCATTAAAAATGACAATTGTTAGCACTCTCTCTTGACGAGTGCTAAAGATAGTGATATTATATCATTGGTTGAAAAGAAAACAACCTAATTATGTTTAAAAGAAGTAGAAAAGAAGGATTTTTAGTCAGGAAGAAGGTGATTTTATGAACATTACGAAATTCACTCAAAATTCTCAAAATTCTGTCAATATGGCGCAACAGTATGCAATAGAGTTCGGCAATCAGGAGATTGAGGAAGAACATCTTCTTTATGCGCTCATAAATATTGACGACAGTCTGATTTTAAAACTGATCGAAAAAATGGAGATTAACACCGAGCATTTTACAGCGAGGGTTAAGGAAGCCATTGAAAAAAGAGTTAAGGTAAGCGGCGGTGAACTGCGTATCGGTCAGAAACTCAATGAAGTTTTGATCACAGCCGAAAATCAGGCTAAGAAAATGGGAGACGAATATGTATCGGTAGAGCATTTGTTCCTCTCGATGCTTGATCATCCCAACAAAGAAATCGGAGAGATTTTCAGAGAATACGGTATCACGAAGGAAAGGTTTTTAACTGCGCTTTCATCGGTCAGAGGAAATGTGAAGGTTACAAGCGACAATCCCGAGGGTACTTATGATGCACTTAACAAATACGGCCAGGATCTGGTTCAGAAAGCTAAAAGCAGAAAGATGGATCCGGTAATCGGCAGGGATGCTGAGATAAGAAACGTAATAAGAATCTTAAGCCGTAAAACCAAAAACAATCCGGTGCTTATCGGTGAACCCGGCGTAGGTAAAACTGCGGTAGCTGAAGGCCTCGCTCAGAGAATCGTTAACGGAGATGTTCCGGACGATCTTAAAAACAAAACTATCTTTGCGCTTGATATGGGTTCTCTTATCGCAGGTGCAAAATATCGTGGTGAATTCGAGGAAAGACTTAAAGCAGTGCTTGATGAAGTTAAATCATCAAACGGCGAAATAATTCTTTTTATCGATGAACTTCATACCATAGTAGGTGCGGGCAAAACAGACGGTGCACTTGATGCCGGCAATATGCTTAAACCTATGCTTGCAAGGGGAGAACTTCACTGTATAGGCGCGACCACACTCGATGAGTACAGAATGTATATCGAAAAAGATGCTGCTCTTGAGAGAAGATTCCAGCCTGTAATGGTAGACGAGCCTACGGTTGAAGACACGATATCTATTTTACGAGGTATAAAAGACAGATACGAAGTGTTCCACGGCGTAAAAATAATGGATAATGCTCTTGTAGCTGCAGCCGTGCTTTCAGACAGATATATCTCCGACAGATTCTTACCCGATAAGGCAATAGACCTTGTGGATGAAGCATGTGCCATGATTAAGACCGAACTTAACAGTCTGCCTACGGAACTTGATGAAAAGCAGCGTAAAATTCTGCAGATGGAAATTGAGGCACAGGCTTTAAAGAAAGAAGACGACTCACAGAGCGAACAGAGACTGGCAGATCTTTTGGCAGACCTTGCAGTTGAAAAAGAAGATTTTGCAAACGCCAAGGCTAAATGGGAGAACGAAAAGAGTGCGGTAGATAAACTCTCGAAGATGAGAGAGGAAATCGATGCACTTAATTCCAAGATTGAAATAGCAAAACGCGAAGGCGATCTTGCAAAAGCTGCAGAGCTTACATACGGTGAACTTCCGAGACTCAAAGCAAGTCTTGAGGAAGCGGAGAAAGCCGCAGAAAAGAAAGACGATTCGCTTGTGCATGAAAAAGTTACCGATACAGAAATTGCAAGAATCGTATCAAGATGGACCGGTATTCCCGTAGCCAAACTGAATGAATCCGAGAGAAACAAAGTACTTCATCTTGCAGATGAACTTCATAAAAGAGTCATCGGCCAGGATGACGGTGTTACAAAGGTAACCGAATCAATCATCAGATCAAAAGCAGGTATTAAGGATCCGTCAAAGCCCATCGGTTCGTTCCTTTTCTTAGGACCTACAGGTGTCGGTAAAACGGAACTTGCAAAAGCGCTTGCGCAGTCACTCTTTGACGATGAAAACAATATTGTCAGAATCGATATGAGTGAGTATATGGAACAGTACAGCGTATCAAGGCTTATCGGAGCTCCTCCCGGATATGTCGGATATGATGAAGGCGGTCAGTTAACTGAAGCCGTAAGACGTAAACCTTATTCGGTAGTTCTGTTCGATGAAGTTGAAAAGGCTCATCCCGATGTATTCAATGTACTTCTTCAGGTACTTGATGACGGACGTATAACAGATTCACACGGCAAGACGGTTGATTTTAAGAACACAATTATTATTATGACATCGAATATCGGTGCAGATGTTCTGCTTGAAGGAATTGATGAAGATGGTGAGTTTAAAGAAGGAGTGGAAGAGGCTGTTACAGGCATGCTTCACAAATTCTTCAGACCTGAGTTCCTTAACAGAATCGACGAAACGATACTCTTCAAGCCTCTCGGCAGGAAAGAAATCGCAGGTATTCTTGATCTTATTGTGGCAGACCTTAACAAACGTCTTGAAGACAGAGAATACAAAGTTATGTTAACCGAAGAAGCAAAAGACAAAGTAATTGCAGAAGGTTACAATCCCAATTACGGTGCAAGACCTCTTAAAAGATATGTTCAGAAAACGGTCGAAACACTTGCTGCTAAACTGATTCTTTCCGGAAAAGTTTCAGAAGGCGATACAATAACGATTGATGTCGAGGACGGAGTTTTCACGGCCAGATAATTCAATATGGTTTACATAATTTTAAAGGCGTCAGGTACGTAAAAGCGTGCCGGACGCCTTTTTTATGAGCTTTTAAATTTATTTTTGAAATTTTGTATAATATGTGTTGACAAATAATATTATACGACGTATAGTATTATACGAAAACAAAAATAGCTATGAATTTTCAAAAAATAGATCAGGAGGGATTAAGGATGACTTATCAACTTACGGCACCGCTTTTGGATGCATGTGTGCTCGGTATAGTTGCAGAGAATGATGCTTACGGCTATACACTGACACAGAAGGTCCAGGAAGTTGTAGACATTTCCGAATCGACACTTTATCCGGTACTTCGAAGACTTCAGAAGAGCGAATACCTTACAACATACGATCAGCCTTTCGAGGGCAGAAACCGCAGATATTATTCCATTACGGAAAAAGGAAACGAACTGCTTGGTTTTTACAGAACAGAGTGGCTTGAATATAAAACCAAGATTGACAGGCTGATAGGAGGGAATGTAAATGAATAAAACAGAATTTTTGAAAGCTCTCACCAAACAATTAAAATATCTTCCCAAAGAAGATCGTGATGATGCTATTTCATATTATACCGAGTATTTTGAAGATTCGGGTATTGATGAAAACGAAGATGTTGAATTAAGATTTGGCAATCCTAAAAAACTGGCAGCTGAAATTATTAATTCAACCACAATGAAACATATATATGAGAATGAGGCAAAAAGATCTCCTAAAAACACAGCCAAAATAATCTGGATTTCAGTTATTTCAATCCTTTCGCTGCCGATATCTTTACCTATTGCAATATGCTTACTGATAGTTGTTTTAACTTTATTCATTGCTTTGCTTGCGGTATTTATTGCATTTGTATTTTCAGGATTTGCAACCATGGCTGCAGGAATCGGATTATTTATAGCAGCTTTCTTTGCTGCAGGCATCGGACAGAAACTTGTATGCTCAGGATTAGGACTGATTGTGTTCGCAGTAGGCATGGCAATCTGTTTCTTAACCATTCTGGCATATGTGGCTTTAGTAAGATTAATAGTACTGATTATTAAAAAATCGGCTTCGAAAAGACAGAATAAAGAATAGAAAGAAGGGACTGTTTTATGAAGAAATTCATACTGGTTATTGTAATTATAAATGTATCTTTGCTTCTTTTAGGAGGAGCACTCTTTGGACTCGGATTATGCTTTGGCGGAAAACCCGTTTTTAGTTTTAATTTCTCTGATAAAAAACTGACTGAACCTGTATATGTTGATGATGATTTTCCGCTTGAAGATTTTTCTTCAATGAAAATTGACGTACAAATGGCAAAACTCTATATTGAAAAAGCTGATGAAAACAGAGTAGAATACCACGTAATGGAAGAACTTGTACCTGATGTAAAGGTTGAAGATAATACTCTTTATCTTATCCAGGAAAACAAGAAGCCTTTACAGATAAACTTTATCAGCTTCAATACTGAAGAACAGTACATTAAGATATATGTTACCGAAGATCAGTACGCTGATATACAATCTTCAAGCGGCGGAATTGAAATTGACGATGTCAATATCGGCGGTATTATTGACAGTAATTCGGGCGGATTAAGTATAAACAGATCCGAGGCAGACAGTATTGATATTAAGGTATCAAGCGGAAGAACCATTCTTGAAAATATAAAATATAATTCTATTAAAACAGATCAGGACTCGGGCAAATTTGTAATAAGCAACTGTGAAGCCGGTACAATTAATTCAAAAAGTACAAGCGGCGGTGTGGAATTTGAAAATGTAACCGCAGATTCGATTGACGTAAACGTAACCAGCGGCGGTATTGACTTAACCAATGTAGATGCAAAGAGCGCTAATCTTGAATCAACTTCAGGTTCGGTTAATTTAGAGGGTTGTGAAATCACAGATTTAACAGGTGATTCAAACTCAGGTGGTTTTAAAGCTCAGGAAACAAAGATTGATGCTGCAAACGTAAAAGTAACAAGTGGCGGACTCAGACTTGATTTAATCGGAGATGTTAACGATTATGATTTTGATCTTAATGTATCTTCAGGCTCAGTAAACGTTAATGACGAAAAGAAGAGCAGCGGATACCTGGTAGATACCGGAAAAGATAAGAAAATCACGGCTAAAACAAACTCCGGAAGTATAAATATCAATATTCATTAATCTGTTTCAAAAAGTTGTTGACTTTTTAAAATCAATCGGTTAATATATTACTTGTCCTCGAAAAAAGGACAGGTAAATGCGATAGTGGTGCAGTTGGTAGCACACGACCTTGCCAAGGTTGAGCTCGCGGGTTCGAGTCCCGTCTATCGCTCGAACGAAAGGATCTTGATTCATATCAGGGTCCTTTATTTTTTGTATATTCGAACCCAATTATATGATATAATACTTTGCGGTACGGACATCCGTCTGCTTATAATATTTTACTTGAAAAGGAGAAACAAAATGCTGGAAGTAAAAAACGTAACCAAGAAGTATGGCAGGAATCTTGCCTGTAACGATGTTTCTTTCACACTCGACTCGGGTAGTCTGACTGTATTGCTGGGACCTAACGGTGCAGGAAAAAGTACGATAATGAAATCCATTATCGGTTTCCTAAAATATCAGGGAACTATTACCGTTAACGGAATCCCTAATAAAACCTCGGATGCGAGAAAAGTTCTCGGTTATATTCCGGAGATGCCTTCTTTATACTCAACATTAACTGTTGTTGAGCATATGGAGTTTATCGCAAGAGCTTATAAACTTACGAATTATAAAGAGCGTATTGATATGCTCCTTAAAAGATTCGAACTTGATGATAAAAGAAAAAAATTCGGTGACGAACTTTCAAAAGGTATGCAGCAGAAACTGAATCTCTGCCTTGGTCTGTTACCGGATCCCGATATTATTTTACTCGACGAGCCCCTTCTCGGGCTTGATCCTCACGCAATCAAAGAACTTAAACTGATGATTGAAGAAATGCGTCAGGCAGGCAAAACCATGCTTATTTCCACGCATATTATCGACAGTGTAGATATGCTTTGGGACAGAACGGTTATCATGCAGGACGGTAAGGTTAAAGCAAATGTAACCAAGGCTGAAATTGACGGAATGGGCAAATCGCTTGAAGACTTGTTCTTTGAAGTTACAGAAGGAATCAGCAAAGAAGCTGTATCTGAAGAAAAAACTGAAGAAGAAAATAAGAAAGAAGAAAAGGATACCACTGAGGAGGCATAAGAATGAGACTTTTTGTTTACTATGCCTTCCATACGATTGTTAATACTTTAAAAAAGCTTTTAAAAACATGGGTGGCATTCTTTATTGTAATTGCGGTTGTCTGCAGTCTTTTCGGACTGTTAATCGGCAGACTTGTTCCTTTGATTGAAAAAAGTTTTCAGGGTGAAGAAACAAGTATCGAACAGACAATAGATGAAGAGGAAGCAGGAGAACATATTTCCAAATTATCAGAGTTTCTTACGGAAAGAAATCTTACCAAATACGATATGGTTGATATTGTAGTTGTGGTTGCATTTCTTTTCTTTGTTACGCTTACAATTTCAACGGTTAACAGAGGCGGAGAGCTGTTTAAACCCGCAGATGTACCGCTTTTGTTTTCATCTCCGATGAAACCGCAGTCGGTACTTATGTTCAGACTCATGAACAGTCTTGGAATGAATATCCTGGTCGGATTTTATATGATATTTCAGATACCCAATCTGGTAAATAATCTTCATATAAGTGTATGGAGTGCATTTGTTATTTTACTTGCTTATATACTGACAATGTTATTCTCAACACTTCTTCAGATTACTTTCTATACATTGTCGCGTAATTCTGAAAAAGGAAAAATTAACATAGGTTCAATACTGATAGGATTTTACGCTATTCTCGGTATTGCGTTTATAGCCTATACGACGATTACTAAGCAGGAGGTAGGGCTCGCGGCGTTTAAGTTTTTTGGCAGCAAGCATACTTTCTGGATTCCTTTTTTAGGATGGATCAGAGGTATGGTTTATTATTCAATGATGGGCAATGTTTTAAAAACAGTAGCGTACTCCTGTCTTTTTGTCGGATCTTGCATTATTTCAATAGTAATTATCTGGAATGTGAAAGCAGACTTTTATGAGGATGCAATGTTTGCTACCGAGAGAGTGGCAGCAAAGCTTGAAAATGCTAAAAATGCCCAAAAGGGCGGTACGGTAACCAGAGATAAAGACCGCAGTGCAAACATCGAAAGAGACGGTTTTCATTACGGTTCGGGAGCGGGAGTATTCTTTTATAAGACGATTTATAATCGTTTGAGATTTGCAAAATTCAAACTCCTTTCAAAGACATTTATAATCAATCTTCTTATAGCAGTTGGTGGAAGCTGGCTTGCGGGAAGAATCAAAAATCCTTTGCTTGATCCGTTTTTAATTCCTGCGGTTGCAATTGCGTTATTTGCATTTTACAGGACGATGGGAAATCCTCTCGACGAAGATACTTCAAGAGAGTTCTTTATACTGATACCGGATTCCCCCCTTAAAAAAATCTGGGCATCGTTGCTCGGTGCTGTGACTGTATGCGCAATCGATATAAGTGTACCGATGATTGTTGCTGCTGTTATTACAAAGTCAAGTCCTTTGGTTGTAATCGGATGGTTTATATTTATCCTTTCCATATCGCTGTTCGGTACCACGGTCGGCGCTTTTGTGAGCATTTCAATTCCCGGCGATCATGCACAGTACGTAAAGATGATGGTACAGATTATATTTGTGTACTTTGGAGCAATGCCCTCAATGGGATTTGTTATTGCCGGACTAATTCTTAAGAAAATGTTTGTAATGCTTTTGCTTGGTGCAGTATTTGATGTGATAGCAGGAGCGTTCTTTACTCTTATAACGCCACATTTCCTTACTAACAGATAATAGTAAATAAAATTATTGCAAAAATATAAATTATCTATTGAAATCTGTTTATATTCGTAGTAATCTATAAAGGTTACTTATTAAATGGTGCGTGTATTATATAATTAAAGCCATGCAATTTTTGACCTTGCGGAACCTGATTCCGCGAGGTTATTTTTTTAAAAAAACATGAAAAGGGGAGAATTTATGAAGAGGTTCAAAAAAACACTGGCAACAATCCTTTCGTTTCTGATGTGTTTATCATTGTTTACCAATGTAGCGCATGCAGAAGAAATCGTTCCTGCAGAACCCGGTATTTCTGAAGAAATTGAGTATGTTTCCGAAGAAGAACCTGAGATTATCGTATTGGACATCGATTCTGATACGGTTGAGGAAGATAGTGCGGAAGAAGAATCAGAAGCAGCTTTAGTTCCGACTGAAGAAGAAACTGAAGTAATTGATGTTCAGACTGAGGATGAAACCGAAGTAACTGAAGTTCAGGATGAGGGGAAAACTGAAACTGTTGAAGTTCAGGAAGCGGAATCCGAGGAAGTTATTGAAGAAAACCTTACGGATGGAGAGGTTTCCGATGTAATTGTAACAGTTACACCTGAAAGCGTTTGTGCAGATGAAGATGATATTGTATGTAATACCGGTATTTCTGAAGACAGTACATCTCTTCTTGAAGATTATATAGATTGTGAAGTAGATAAAGTTCAGACTCCTGTTTTTTATTCATCTACTTTTAAGGGTAGCGAGTTAACGGGATTAAACAAAATTATTTATGATAAAGTTAAAATTGCAATAGCGGAAATTGCTAAGGGAGAGAGAGAAAGTTCTATAATTGAATTTACACCAGAAGAAGTTGGATGCGGTGGTATATACTCTGCATCTGAACTTGGCGTATCCGAAATAATTACCGGAAGCAGTATTAATTCCGATGCCATAAAAGCCTTGAAAGCAAAAGAGGGTTACAATGAACTGGATCCTCAGCTTATCGTGGATTCACTTCTGGCTGATCATCCTTACGAAAGATACTGGATGGGTCTTGAATTTCGTTTAAGTAATTTTCCTGAAGTACGAATTGAATGGGAAGATAATCAATATAAATTAGGTTTTTCGGGAACTTTGAAATATAAAATTGAAGTAAATAAAGACTATGCAGGCACAGGGGAATATACTGTCGATACAAGTAAGACGGGTGCTGTTGAAGCTGCTATCAGTCGTGTTAATACTATTTTGAGTAATGCAAAGAATAAAAGTGATTATGATAAAATATATTATTATAAAAATCAAATCTGCGATTTAAATGTATATAATACTGCAGCAGCAGGATCTTCAAATGATCAATATGGTGATCCCTGGCAGCTCGTGTATGTTTTTGACGGAGATGATTCAACTAATGTAGTTTGCGAAGGATACAGTAAAGCGTTTAAGTATCTTTGTGATAAAACCTGTTTTAGCGATTCCGCTATTAATTGTTATCTGGCAGAAGGAACCATGGATGGCGGTAATCACATGTGGAATATTGTACACTGGTCCGATAAAAAGAATTATCTGGTAGATGTTACCAACTGTGATGGCGGCAGAGGTGATTATTTATTTATGGCTGTACCCATACCCAATTCAGGTAATCCCAGTACAGGTTATTATTTTGCTTTTGGCACCGGTAGTATACTCTATATTTACTTTGATAAAACTAAGAATTTGTATACTACCGAAGAATTAACAATTGGTACCGCTAATTCCGTCAAATTATCAGATATATTTGTTAATTATGATGCTTATATCCGTAGTGGAACTTCTGTGCCTTTTACGATTATAAGAGAGGGAGGTACTAATTCCTGCAGTTTCAGACTTAATTATGTCAAGAATTCTTCAGATAATAATATTCTGGGTGATGCATACACTCCTTCTTACGTAAATACTAATGTGTTTTCTGTTGTATTTCCTGACGAAGGAAAATATACTATCAGTTTTTCTGCTAAAGATTCAGATAATACAGAGATTACCAAAACTGTATCGGTTGATGTTAAGAATGCATTACCGATAAAAAATTATAATGAACTTGTAGCAGCGTTAGATAATGCCAGTACATATGAAAATATACCTTCTGAAATAGTTCTGGAAGCTGATATAGATTCGACCAATCAGCTAACTGTAAAAGAAGGAACTTATGTAATATTGGATTTGAACGGTCATATAATTAAAAATACCAAATCAAATGCAAGGGTAATATGTGTTACAGGCAATCTGACTATTATTGACAGTAATCCCGAAGCAACTCATAGTCCTGCCATACAATATCTCGACCCTGGTACCGGTTTAGATTCTAATTACGCCAAGGGCGGTATTATAACCGGAGGAAATAGTATATATTTAGATGGACCGGGCATTTTTGTAGGTGGTACAGGAAAACTGATTCTTGAAGGCGGAACCATCGTAAACAACAGAATAGATAATGTCGCTGCCAATGGTGGTGGTATTTGTGTTTCTGGTGGCAAATTTATTATGAACGGCGGAACCATATGCGGAAACAGGTCCGGTATTTATGGTGGCGGAGTTCTGTTAAAAAATAAAGCAAACATGGAAATGAATGGCGGTCTTATAACCTGCAATTCAGTGAATTATCCCGAAGGCGCTGGTGGTGGTATTTATCTTAGCGGACAAAGTGAACTTGTAATAAATGGTGGTGAAATCAGTTATAACTCATCCGGTATAGGTGGAGGCATAACATTAAGCAATATAGAAACTGTAACCATGAAGGGGGGAAAAATAAGCAATAACAGAGCTTCTTTGACATCAGGTGGAGGAGGCGGTGGTGTATATGTAGATTATTCCGGTGAGTTTATTATGACGGGTGGAGAAATCAGTGATAATGTTTCTGAAAGCACCGGTGGCGGTATATATATTGCAGAGAGTAATCTTTCTATTAGTGGTAGTGCGGTTATAAAAAATAATACGGCTGTTAAAGAAGGAGGCGGAGTATACTTTTATGGTTCAGAAACCATGACAATTTCAGGCAATGCTTTAATTGACAAAAACTATGCTTCTTCCGGTGGCGGTATATATTTATCAAATAACCTGAATGAAAGCAATTACGGATTTTTTTTAAACGGAGGATCTGTTACAAACAATTCTGCAAATACAAAAGGCGGCGGAATAGCAATAGGGGAAAATGGAGTTTTGCATATTTCGGGTAAACCTATTGTATCCGGTAATAAAAAAGGCAGCACATTAAATAATGTTGATGGTAAATTTGATCTTTCAGGAGCGCTTAAATCAGGTGCTTCTATCGGGGTTACTTACGGTACACCCATACCCGGAAGTCCCAGAATGTTTGTAAGTAATTACAGTACATATAACAGTAAGGATGATCCTGCAAAATTCTTTACATCTGACAATAGTTCTTATGCAGTAGGCGCAAACGGAAGCGGAGCTGCTTTGTTCGTAAAAAGCACGATCAGCTTTGATGCAAACGGCGGAAGCGGATCTATGAACAGTATTTCGAATTACTTTGGAGCTTACGATCTTCCTGAGTGCGGTTTCACCGCACCTTTAGGAAAAAGATTTAAAGCATGGAGTATTTCAGGCAAAGAATATCCTGTAGGCTCGACTATTAAGGTTGAGAAAGATACAACAATCGTTGCACTCTGGGATTCAATACCGGTTTATACAGTAACTTATAATGTAAACGGCGGCTCACCCCTTACACAGACTCAATACAGTATAAATGAAGGTGAGAAATACGGTACAATGCCTACAACGACATTAACCGGTTATGATTTTGACGGATGGTACACAGCTGCATCAGGCGGAGTAAAAGTAAATTCTAACGATACATGTACCGGAAACATTACTCTTTATGCACATTGGAAAGCAAGCAAGAATACTGTATACAAAGTTGAACATTATAAAGAAAAACTTGAAGGCGGATATGTTCTTGCTGATACAGATACACTTAAAGGCGAGACCTTAACAAGTGTTACACCTAACGTAAAATCATACGAAGGATTTACATCACCTTCTAAAAAGACAGCAACAATAAAAGCAGATGGAAGCACTGTTATCAAATATGAATACACAAGAAATTCATATACATTAACATGGAATTTGGACGGTGGAACAGCTACAGGTGATTATACGGTCGGTTCGGTAAAATATGAGGCTTCAATAACAGCGCCTGTTCCCACAAAATCGGGATATACATTTAACGGCTGGAGTGTAAGTGTTCCTGATAAAATGCCTGCAAATAATTTAACCATTAAAGCGAAATGGAACGCTAACACAGCTTCTTACAAAGTAGAACATTATAAACAGGGACTTGACGGGAAATATACTGCAAAACCTGAAACAGAAAAGCTTAAAGGCAAACCGGGAACAAGTGTAAAACCTGCAGTTAAGAAATATGAAGGCTTTAAATCTCCCAGTGTTCAGAAAGCTACTATTGAGGCTGACGGAAGTCTGGTAGTTAAGTATTACTACACCAGAAATTCATATACGCTTAAGTGGGATTATGCAGGAGGCAGCGCAAGCGGAACATTTACAAGCGGTAAGGTTAAGTATGGAACTAAAATAACTGCTCCTAAGCCTACCAAGAAGGG
>JAFYHV010000012.1 GCA_017538995.1 Lachnospiraceae bacterium
TATTCCCACTCGATTGTGGCTACCGGTTTTTCCGAAATGTCCCAAAGTACTCTGTTTACGCCGGGAATCTGAACGATCTGGTCTCTCATTTTGCAGAGTGTTGCGAAAGGAATTTCGGGAACGGTTACCTTAACTGCGTCAGTTGTGTTGACAGCACGGATAACTACTGCCCAGCCCATGTAACGCTCGCCCTTGCCGTTGGCATCATACTTGATACCTGTGGACTGAATGTCGGGGATTGCGCAGAAGTACTGCCAAGGGGTCTCGGGAAGTTTGCCGATTTCTTCGCGAACGATTGCATCAGCTTCTCTAAGTGCCTCAAGACGGTCTCTTGTGATTGCGCCTACGCAGCGAACACCAAGTCCGGGGCCGGGGAACGGCTGACGATAAACCATGTTGTCGGGAAGGCCGAGTACCTTACCTACTACACGTACTTCGTCTTTGTATAAAAGTTTTACGGGTTCAACGAGTTCAAAGTTAAGTTCTTCGGGAAGGCCGCCTACGTTGTGGTGAGCCTTTACACCGTCACTTTCAAGAATGTCGGGATAAATTGTTCCCTGTGCGAGAAATTCGATACCTTCGAGCTTCTTTGCTTCTTCAGCAAATACGTCGATGAATTCTGCACCGATTATTTTACGTTTCTTTTCGGGATCTGCCACACCAGCAAGCTTGTCTAAGAATCTGTCTGTTGCATCAACATAAATGAGGTTTGCATTCATCTGATTCTTGAATACTTCGATTACCTGCTCGGGCTCGCCCTTTCTTAAGAGGCCGTGGTTAACATGTACGCATACAAGATTCTGTCCGATTGCCTTGATTAAAAGAGCTGCAACTACGGATGAATCCACACCGCCTGATAATGCAAGAAGTACTTTCTTATCACCAACCTGTGCCTTAATCTCAGCGATCTGCTCGTCGATGAAAGCAGTTGCCAAAGCTTCTGTGGTGATTCTTTCCATTGACTCGGGTCTAACGTTTGAACTCATATAAAAATCTCCTTTTCTTTTATTTACTCGGTTACAGTACAAATATCTACGAGATATTTTATAACCGTATATGACATACCTGTCTGATAAAGATACGGCTTGCCGTATGTCTGCTCGTATACGCTGTAGTAAGCGCTGTCGAGACCGTATTCGTCGAGCAGATTGTTTACATCCTCCTGTGTAACTGTAAGGCCTGCATCTTCGAAGATTGCCTGGAATTTAAGGTTGTCATCGAGTGCGCTCTGTGCCTTGGTTGTTAAGGATGCTTCATATTCCTTCTTGCTCATACCAATGTAGGATTCGAATGTGTAGGAATCTCCGAGTGAAGACTTATAGGATTCGTAAGTCTGCTCGTCATTATACTTAAGCTGACCTTTTACGATCTTTAAGTAACTCTTCGGATATTCTTTTATGGTCGCATGGTCTCTGACATAGTCTGTTAAATAAACCATGAGGTTCTGCTTGAGCATTTTTTCTTTGTAATACTCTTTGTAGCCTTCAGTGGTTGTTGCCACGTCAGAAAGATGAGCAGCTACGAATGCATCGTCGAACGTTGAGGGAACCTGTACGCTGTTAACAGTGATGTTAAATACTGCAGGTTTTCCGGCTAAATCTGTGTTGCCGTAATCCTCGGGGAATGTAACGTTGATGTCAAAGTTTTCGCCGACATTGTGGCCGATGATTGCGGATTCGAAACCGTCAATGTACTGACCTGAACCGATTGTAAGGCTTGTGCCTGCGCCGCCTGTTGAACCGCCGTCAAAAGGTACGCCGTCAATGCTGCCGACATAGTCGAGATTGATGACATCGCCGTCCTTGATTTTTCTCGAAGGATCGCGGTCGTAGTTAGGATACTGAGATACAAGGCTGTCAATCTGAGCCTGCATTTCTTCTTCGCTGATTTCAACTTCACTCTTAGCAACTGTGATGTTCTTATAATCGAAGATATCTACGTAATCGAGGGCCTTGATTCCCGCTATTGTACCGTCATCGTTAAGGCCTGCGCTGTAGTCACTGACTGAAGGTGTATTGGTTACTACGCTTGATGCTACTGCCCAGCCGATTAGGCCAAGGACTGCTACTATAACTACAACAATTACTATCCATTTTATGGTCTTGGCTGTCTTAGCCTTCTGTATTGCTTTTTCTCTGTTTTTCTTTTGTGCCTCACGCTTATCTGAGCTCATATTTCCTCCGTAGTGTTTATTTCGTTAAAGTGAGATGTGTCCCTAGGTGGTAAAAAAGGCCAAAATATCACTGGTCTTCCACTAGGTTCGAAAGAACCTCACCAAGTGGAATCCCATGGCACGCACTAGGCTCGAAAAAACCTCGCCAAGTGCTCCGCACACGTCCCCTCTGGTTCTAATAGTTCATTTCGGCGTACATGCGCTCGTCTTCTTCACGAAGTTCTTTACGCTTGATTTTGCCGCCGAGGGTCTTGGGAAGTTCCTGAACGTATTCAACGATTCTCGGATATTTGTAAGGTGCGGTTGCATGCTTAACATGGTTCTGGAGTTCCTTGGTAAGTTCTTCCGAAGGTGTGTAGCCTGCTGCAAGTACGATTCTTGCCTTAACTACCTGGCCTCTGATGGGGTCGGGTGCTGCGGTAATCGCACACTCTACTACTGCAGGATGCTCGATGAGCGCACTTTCTACCTCGAAAGGTCCGATACGATAACCGGAACATTTGATTACGTCGTCATGACGTCCTACGAACCAGTAATATCCGTCGTTGTCTCTCCATGCAACGTCCTTAAGATTGTAGTTGCCGCTGCCGAGAGCTTCGTCGGTTAATTCTTTGTTCTTGTAATATCCTACGAAAAGTCCTATGGGTGGATTATTGATTACATCGCAGATAACGATTTCACCTTCTTCACCGTTTTCACAGTCTTTGCCGTCTGCATCAAAGAGGTGAAGATCATAAATGGGTGAAGGCTTGCCGAGTGTACCCGGCTTACTCTCAAACCATTCGAAGTTTGCAATTAAAACTGTACCTTCTGTCTGGCCGAAACCTGATGCAATCTTTTTGCCTGTAAGTTCTTCCCAGCGGTTAAATACTTCGGGATTTAATGCTTCGCCTGCGGTAGCCCAGTGTTCTACGCTTGAAAGGTCATAATCTTCAACCTTTTCCTGAAGCATGAATCTGTACATCGTAGGAGGTGCACAGAATGTTGTAAGTCTGTATTTTTCAATCTTTGCGAGAAGGTTGTTCGCATGGAATTTATCCATGTCGTAACAGAAAATTGTAGCTCCGCAAATCCACTGTCCGTAGATTTTGCCCCAGCCGAACTTAGCCCAGCCTGAGTCTGAAACCGACATGTGGAGCTTGTTTTCCTGTACTCTCTGCCAGTAATGAGCCGTAACAATGTGACCCAAAGGATGGAAGTAATTGTGACAAACCATCTTGGGCATTCCTGTTGTTCCCGATGTGAAGTAAATCTGCATGAGGTCTGTACCTACGGTCTTCTGATCGTCGGTAGGTCTCTCAAATGTATCGGGATATTTTGCGATTTCGGCGTTGAAATTAATCCAGCCTTCTCTTTCTTTGTTATCAACTATAAATACGCTCTCGATGCAGGGAGCTTCGGGTAACGCGAGTTCCATCTGCTCGATTACATATGCATCGTCAACGCAGATAAATGCTTTGATGTGAGCTGCATTTGCACGGTATGCAATGTCTTTTTTGGTAAGCTGTAATGTTCCGGGAACGATGATAACACCGAGTTTCATTAAGCCTGTGGCTGCAACCCAGTACTCCCAGCGTCTTCTTAAAATAAGCATTACAACATCGCCTTTTTTAAGACCGCGGGCTTTGAACATATTTGCTACCTGGTTGGATAATTTTGAAATATCCGTAAAGGTAAATGTTCTTTCTTCATCGTGATCGTTGCACCATAAAAGCGCTCTTTTGTCGGGCTCTTCCTTTGCCCATGCATCAACTATATCGTATGCAAAGTTAAAGTCCTCGGGAGGAGTAACTTTGTAATTTGCCTTAAAATCTTCGTAACTGTCAAAATCTATTCTGGGTAAAAATCTTTCTAACATTTCTTTTATCTCTCCGTTTCCTTACTCCGCAATCATGGTCAGGAACGTAGCGGGAGAATCTCCACCGCATCTTTGTCCGTGAGGGTAATTGGGATTAAAATAAATACTGTCGCCTTTTTCCAAAACTAATTCCTTGTCACCAAAGGTGACGACGACGGTACCTTCTAATACGAGATTGAATTCTTCCCCCCTGTGAGTAACCAAATCCGCGGGCTTGTCGGACGGATCAAGCGTAACTATGAAAGGCTGCATCAGCGTGTTGGCATAATGATAAGCCAGGTCTTTGAATTCATAACCCGGATATCTGTCGGCCTTTGCACCCTGTCCTGCACGAACGATCTGATATGTATTTAATTTTGCGGAAACACCCGTAAGAATCTCGGACATATCCACTTTGTACATCTTCGAAAGCTGGTAAATGGTGTTGATGGGGATATCTTTGCCGGTCTTTTCATACTCTCTGTATGTCTCGACATCCACGCCCACTCGCTTAGCCACTTCTTCTTCACTGTACTCGCAGATTTCACGAAGTTCTTTGATTCTTAAAGCTATTTCTCTGATTTCATCCATAGTTCGTACCTTTCTTTAAACACTTATGAACTGCTTAAAAATTCCGTATTTTAAGAATACCATAAAAAACACATTACACGCCACAAGAAATTATGGCGTGTCAATCATAAAAGACGGGTATAAATCCCTTCTTTAAAAATATATGACTTCCCGCACCATAAAAGTGCGGGAAGGATTATTTCTTTTATGAGTTAAGTCCGATTTCGATTGCCTTTAAGTTAAGGTCAATCATAGCTGCTTTCTTTGCAGGAATAACTTTCTTAACTGCATCGTTTACGATGTCCTGGTTAAGGAAATCGATTTCTTTGAACATCTTTCCGATAAGGATGATGATTGCGCAGCTCTTCATGTTGTTTTCATCAGCAATCTTTGTAGCGTCGATGTAGAATACTTTAACATCGTCTCTCTCAACCTTGATGTCAACCATTGAGCTGTCTACTAAAATCATGCCGCCGGGTACAACTGCATTAACGAACTTCTCAAGTGAAGGACGGTTCATTGCAACAAGCACGTCAGGCTGTGTTACAAGGGGTGAACCGATGGGGTCGTCACTGATAACTACTGAGCAGTTACATGTACCGCCACGCATTTCGGGACCGTATGAAGGAAGCCATGAAAGGTTCTTTCCGTCAAGGAGTCCTGAGTAAGCAAGAGTCTTTCCTCCGAAGAGAATACCCTGTCCGCCGAATCCGGCAAGTAAAACGTTAAGTGTACTCATTACTGTTCTCCTCCTTCTGCGGTTACATCTTTATATACTCCGAGAGGATAGTAAGGAAGCATGTTGTCTCTAAGCCAGTTCATAGCTTCCTTGGGAGAAAGTCCCCAGTTGGTAGGACATGTGGATACAACTTCGATGATGGAGTATCCTCTCTTGTTAATCTGGTTTTCAAAGCCCTTCTTGATGGCTTTCTTAGCTTCTCTAACATGTGCTACGGAATCAACTGTTACACGCTGTGCAAGTGCTGTTCCCGAAAGTGTGGAAAGAAGCTCGCATACACGGATGGGGTAACCTGCTGTCTTTACATCTCTGCCGTAAGGAGAAGTCTGTGTAACCTGTCCGGGAAGTGATGTGGGAGCCATCTGGCCGCCTGTCATACCGTAAATAGCATTGTTGATAAAGATAACTGTGATGTTCTCACCTCTTGTTGCGGCATGAACTGTTTCAGCCATACCGATAGCAGCGAGGTCACCGTCGCCCTGATATGTAAAGATTACATTGTCGGGAAGCGCTCTCTTTAAACCTGTTGCAACTGCGGGAGCACGGCCGTGTGCAGCCTGTACCATATCACAGTTAAAGTAGTTGTAACTGAATACTGAACATCCAACGGAAGCAACACCTACTGTCTGTCCTTCAACGCCGAGTTCATCTAAAACTTCTGCCACAAGACGATGTACGATACCGTGTGTACATCCGGGGCAGTAATGAAAAGGCACATCAGCTAATGCCTTGGGTTTTTCAAATACTACAGCCATGATTAATTCTCCTTTCCTGCAAGCTTACGAATTTCGCCAAGTACTTCAGCGGGTGTAGGAATGATACCACCTGTACGTCCAAAGAACTCAACATCCTTGCGACCGTTAACAACAAGCTTAACGTCGTCGACCATCTGACCCATGTTCATCTCGACGCAAAGGAATTTCTTAGCTTTGTCTACATTCTTTTCGATAGTCTTGTCAGGGAAAGGCCAAAGTGTGATGGGACGGATAAGACCGGCCTTGATACCCTCTGCTCTTGCCTGCATAACAGCACTTCTTGATACACGTGAACTTGCGCCGAAAGCTACTACGAAGATTTCAGCATCGTCACACATGAATTCTTCAGCTCTCTGCTCTTCCTCTTTGATCTTAGCGTAACGCTCGTATCTTTCTTTTATGAGGTTTTCAAGCTCTTCAGGCTGAATATATAACGAGTTGATGATGTTTTTCTTTCTCTTGTTCTGGTGACCGTTTGTAGCCCATGCTTTTTCTGCTATGGGGCCTTCCTTCTTCTGAGGGAATTCAACGGGCTCCATCATCTGTCCGAGCATACCGTCGGAAAGAATCATTGCAGGAACTCTGTACTTCTCGCCTACTTCATATGCAAGTGATACGAAGTCTACCATTTCCTGAATGGTTGAAGGAGCGAGTACGAAAAGCTGGAAGTCGCCGTGACCTAAAGCTTTTGTTGCCTGCCAGTAATCTGACTGTGAAGGCTGGATACCGCCGAGTCCGGGGCCGCCTCTCTGTACATTTATAATAAGTGCGGGAAGATCTGAACCGCCGATGTATGAAACACCTTCGGACTTAAGTGAAATTCCCGGTGAAGATGAAGATGTCATTGCTCTGACACCTGCACTTGTTGCACCAAGTACCATGTTGATAGCCGCTACTTCTGACTCTGCCTGAAGGAATACACCGCCTTCTTTTGGAAGTCTCTTGGACATATATGCGGCAACCTCTGTCTGAGGGGTAATAGGATAACCGAAGTAATGCTTGCAGCCACACTGGATAGCTGCTTCGGCAAGAGCTTCGTTACCTTTCATCAAAACTTTCTCTGCCATTTATCTTTCCTCCTATCTTTCCACCTTGATAGCCACATCGGGACACATGATTGCACATGATGCGCAACCAACGCACTGAGATTCATCGGTCATTGTAGAAGGATGATATCCTTTAGCATTAATATGATCCGTAGCAAGCACAAGCAATTTCTTGGGGCACGCTTCCACGCAAAGACCGCAACCTTTACATAAAGCTTCGTTAATCGTAACTTTTGCCATTTGTATTTTCCTCTCTTTCGTTGTATATAGCCATGTTTTTGTGCGTTTCAGGGGGAGTGGCGACCGCACGATACACCGCGGGCACGCTCTCGCTAAGATGTCTCACGTAGCGGCTGCTAAATTCGACTTCGCATTAAAATGCTCGTCTCATTAAGCACCGACGGAGCCATATTACCCGCTCGTGCATCATACGGTCGCCACTCCCGGGTAATCGAAAAAAATATCGGTATAAAGGACTTATTCCCAAGGAGCTCTTACATAGATATCGATGGGTATGAAAGTCTCGTTAGAAGATTCGATTTTATCTTTTATGGTCTCATCTTCAAGTACGAACTTAGGTATTGTACTGCCCATAAAAGGCAAATTCAAAATCTTAGCAACCTCTTTCGCATAATCAATTGATTCCTCAATTGTCTTATACGTAGTTTCGAATTTAAGATGTGAGTTATTTAATACTTTCGTAGCCTTACATCTTGAAGCTGCTTCTATTTCTTTTATGATTTCTACCGTGTCGTCAACTGTTGCAGTTAAGTTTCTGTACTTGTTTACGAGGTAGGTCATTTCGTAGTTAATCTGTGAAAGCTGTCCGGCGTAGCGGCCGAGGACAACTGCGCCTGCATCGTCGCCGCCTAAATCCATCACGACATCCATGTCAGTCTCAAACATAAGGTTTAAGTCTGCGGGAAGCGCGGGCGTTTCCACGTTGGTGTTTGCAAAGAGCGGAGCGATTACTTTGATGCCGTTCTCTTCGAGCATGTCTTTGTAGCCCGATGAAAGGAAGTACGGATTGACTAAGTCCAAATCCACGAGCATGACTCTTCTGCCCTTACTAGCCATATCGAGGGCAAGATTGATTGAATAATTGCTCTTACCGCATCCGTAATGACCGCATATAATGTTAAACTTCCTATCGCTCATATGCCGACCTTTTTTGACTGTGTAAAAAAATGAACGCCGAAATTCCTTTCGACATACATATTTATATACTTTTATGTATAGTTCGTGAAATTTTATCGCACCTATGATAACACAGCAATTTTTATAAATCAATACGCGTAATTTACATATTTTTAGATGCTTAAGGGCTTTTTTTAATCATTTTTACAAATTTATGTATTCTTGCTATTTTCAGAGTTTTTTGATATTATGGTATAGCAATTTTTTAGGAGGCAATAAATGGTACCGAATTTACTTTTAATACAGATATCACCGTTCTCCATCGTAATGATGTCCATTACTTTGGTTTTACTTATAGCAGTTATCGTTCTTTTCTTCGTTGGAAAGAGAATGGATAAGAAGCAGGCTGAGCAGCAGAAGCAGATTGATGCAGCCAGACAGAACATGACGATGCTCATCATCGACAAGAAGAAAGTCAGATTTAAAGACGCAGGCTTCCCTCAGTCGGTTGTTGACCAGGCGCCCAAGATGACAAGGCTCTTAAAAGTTCCCGTTGTTAAGGCTAAGGTCGGACCTCAGATTGTTACACTCATCGCAGACGACAAGATCTTCGATTCCATTCCCGTTAAGAAGGAA
>JAFYHV010000097.1 GCA_017538995.1 Lachnospiraceae bacterium
ATGTTAATATTCTGAACGGCGAAACTCTCGGAGTAGACGGTATTGCGAACTATAAAAAAGCAAAAGATTTAGCCCGTCAGATTCCGGTATTACAAGCAACAATCGCAGATCTGAACGAAGAGATAGAAGAGAAAAAGGAAGAGATCAAGCAGCTTGATGCCGAAATAGCACAAAAGAAGGGCATTCTCCAAACTCTAAAGGGTGTTGTAGGCGAGATTCAGGAAAAGGTGAAGGGTCTTCTGGAAGCTCTCAAAGGACACCCAAACATGTTGGAGATGTTCTATCATTGGCTTACCGGCGGTGAAAAAACAGAAGAAGAAGCTCAAGAACAGGTTAAAGAATACATTGCAGATACAGAAATAACTCTCGAAAAAGTAAACGGAATTATTATTCCTGATGAAGAATCTCTTGAGCCTAAACACAATCGAGATATAGGGTTCTCTCGTTAAAACAAAAAAGAAAAAATGATCGGCATACCGTCTGTCTTTTCCTATATAGACAGACGGCTTGCCGTCTGGATATTTTCCTATAGTCTATAGTCTTGATATAAAATATTATATATACGCGCGCATTTTAATGACTGAAGTTGTTACCGAGTTTCGCCGAAGTTGTTACCGAGTTTCGCCGAAGTTGTTACCGAGTTTCGCCAAGTTGTTACATTCAATTTGACACAAAAGTAACAAAATAATATACTTAAGATGTTACATTGAAAAAGCGCGAAAAGTAACATAAAAACAAGGAGTATATGAGCATGAAAAATAGCATGCCGGAAAGACCGGACATGATCGAATATACAGAAAAATCTCAACGCAATTATGTGCAGAAACAAAAATCTCTTATGCTCCTACAAGATAGTGAGCTGCCGTTATCTGCTCTTAAGATTCTCGATCTGTATCTTTCTAAACTAGATAATTATCTTTCAAAACAGCTAACGCCTGACGGAAAAACAGAAAAGATTAGCAGCCAAAAGCTAATCACAATAGGAAATGGCGACTTTGAAAAGGCTTTGGGACTAACACACATCAATAAAAACACGATGAAAACTCGTCTTAAAGAATTATCTCAGCCTATAGAAGTATCAGAAAAGGATAATGAAGATGAATTAGACCTTGTATGGCTCTTTGAGAATATCCATGCGGAAAGAGGCGATAACAGAACTTGGACTGTTACTTTCCAAATGACTGATAAGGCAGAAAAATATATTTTCATTCCGGAAAATATTCATTATCTCCGTTATAGGCTCCTTAATGTTGTAAATCTCTCGTCCAGATATGCTTATTTCTTATATATGTATCTTGAAGATCAACGCTTCATGCATACAGACTGGCGTGTAGAACTTGAGGAGTTAAAGGAGCTTCTGGGTTGTTCCGATCAACCAACATATCAGGAATATCGTTTCTTTAATTCAAAAGTTCTTCTGGCATCACAAAAGGAGCTTGCGGAAAGAACAGATTGCAAGTTCACATATAAACCGATCAGGCGTGGGCGTGGCGGTAGGGTTGTAGGGGTTGAATTTCATCTTGAACCCAAGAAAGAAAGCAAATACAAGAAAGCTATGGAGCAGATAACTATTGAGGACATGATGGATGATGATGAACCAATTGATATTTCGTCATCAATATTAACCGAAGACGAAAGCAGAACGGTAGCGATCATACGATTAAAGATTGACAATCCGCTTATAGAAATGCTCAGTGATTCCACAATAGCTGCATGTTACCGTGAGCTTGATCATAAGTACGGACAGTATAGCGGAGATTATCAGAAACCCCTCGATTATGATATTCAACAGTTCGTCTTGATACTCGATAAGGTAAGACAGGAAATCGAAAATAAAAGACTGAACGGAGAACCGGAAATAAAAAATATCAATTCGTATGTCAGGCAAGCAACTCTAAACTTCTGGAAAGAAGGGCATTGATGCTGTAACCGTCCGATTAAAAGGCGGCTTGGTTGATATAATAAACACAGACAGCAGAAAGGAGCTCAATATATGGATGATTTTAAGAAAAAGTCTATCGAAAAAATAGTTGATGCCTCTATATATGCCTTTGCAGAAGGTTTGATGACAAGGTATAAGGATGAAGTAGATGATCCGCAAGGTGTTATAAATTCCAAGAAGAATAACTGTTTTATGGCAGAACTCGGGGAAGAGTTCATGTTCTATAGCGCATTCGTTCGCTCATTTGATTCGAGTTTCGGAAATGTTTTAGAAAAAATGGGAAACGAATTAGCCGAACTCAGCTACACCGTTCACCATAACATCGAGAGCTTTATGATCCCCGATCAGACTCAGAGAATTGCTTCAATCGTCAGCTCATACCTTGCACACACTAAGCCTGCGGTTACACATTACTCAAATTTTGACTGCATCAAGCCTTCAAATATTGAAAGTTATAAACGCACCCATGTTACAGACCACTATTTTTACGATCCCGAAACCGATTCACACTACCTGATTGAATTGAAAGCAAGCGGCGATCTTGACAATAAAAAGGCTCGAAGCGAGAAAGAAGCTCTGCTCGAGGAGTATTTCTTACTAAAGAACCTCGTAAATGATAAGGCTACTGTAAAGATTTATTTCGGTACTGCCTATAACAAGTTTGGTGAAGGCAATGAGTGGAAACAAGAACGTGTAAGACAGTTCTTTTCCGATGATGAATTACTAATAGGCAAAGATTATTGGAATTTCGTATGCAACGACCAAGACGGCTTTAATATCGTTTTTGAGCAATATAAGAAGTCTGCTAATTACATTCGAACCACACTGGAAGGAATTAAGGAGTTGTACTTTTAATGATCAAACTCAAGGAAAATGAGCAATATAAAATAGTCTGCGGAGATTGTTTTGAAGCACTAAAACAACTTCCTGATGCGTCAGTAGACCTAATATTAACGGATCCGCCCTATAACCTGGCTAATTATTCAACCGGGAATATGAAATTTGATTGGAGAGCCGAAATCAATAATGATGTTGCTGAATGGGATGAAAAACCGTTAGATCCAGCTTCTCTTCTTCCAGAATTCAAACGAGTATTAAAACCTACCGGTAATATTTTTATATTCTGTTCGTATAATCTGCTCGGTGATTATCACAAAGTTTTCGATCCTGAGTTTGATACATTTCAGTTTATGGCTTGGCACAAAACTAATCCTGTGCCTAATATCCGCAAAAGTTCCTTTCTGAACTCAGTTGAACTAATCGTTTGTTGTTGGAACAAAGGTCATACATGGAACTTTTCCAAGCAAAACGAAATGCACAATTTTATAGAGTCACCAATTTGCATGGGAAAAGAACGGATAAAGAATAAAGAAGGAAAAAACGCCCACCCCACACAAAAACCCGTTAGGATTTTGGAGCACATCATTAAAATCGCCAGTAACGAAAACGATGTTGTGCTTGACTGCTTTATGGGGGTGGGAAGTACCGCCGAAGCTGCACTGAAGCTTAACCGAAAGTTTATCGGCGTGGAGTTAGATCCTGAGTATGTGGAACTTACAAAGAAGCGTCTTGATTTGTGACCACAATACTCAGGAAGGTGCGGAAGGGTGTAAAGAGGGGCGAGCCAAGCCCCTTTTTTGCTGTCTGCATAAGACTGGGTTAAGGGCAACGCCCTATGCCGAAGGCAAGCCCGCTGCAAGCGCCCGTTTCCATTTCGTAGAAATGGTATAACGGGCTAGACCAACTCAATTAAACAAGTTTGTTAACGGTTTACAACATAGTTTACAAGGGGTAAAATGATTATATCAGACCTAAAGGAGAAACGATCATGTCAGTTACAGTAGCAGAATTTGCAGCTCAAAGAGGAATGACAAGACAAGGCGTTTATAAGGCTATGAAACGCTTCAATATTCCAACCTTTCAAGGAGTATCGAACGGCAAGTCTACACAATTTATGTCTGACGAAGATGCTCAGAAGCTGAATGAGATGCTCGGTCCGACAGAAGCAAGTAATCTGATTTTGAAACAGAATTTAGAGCTCCAGATACAACAAGACCGTGAAAAACTCATTCAAGAAAAAGCTGATAAGGTCGAAGCCGTTCTTCGAGAAAAAGAACAAGAGGTAATGACCACAAGGCAACAGATGTTAGAGCATATTGATTCAAGTGTTTCAGAAATGCGTGAAATCGCCGAAGCTGAACGAAACGGAACAATCAAACTGTATGAGAATCAGGTAAAGGATCTGAAAAAAGAAAAACAAGCACTCATGGACAAGGTAGAAGCTCTCACGGCAGAGAACTCAGAACTAAAGGAAACAATAAATAAGCTCAATGAAATGCTTGTTGAAGCTGTAAATCACCCGTACCGTCATTTGATTAACACGGCATCACACATAGACGAATATAAACCGTTTGAAAGGGGGAAGAAGAATGGGAAACCTCACGAAAACGACTAAACAAGCAGCTTGTTCCGGTATTCTGGACGAAATACAGAGAACACCGGAAATGAAAAGAACCTTTGATCCGGAAAAACATGAAATCGATCCGGCTCGAACACATCTGAATTATGCTCTAATCGATCACGGCATGTCCCCCACCGATTATCTGAATAAGCGTTTAAGCGAAGTAAAAGTCCAAAATAGAGCAGATGTAAAAGTTCTTGGCCAATGGGTTTGGACTTTGCCCAAAGATCTCGAACCTCAGTATCAGGAACAGTTTTTCGAAGAAATTGTTAAGTACAATATCGAAAAATTTGGTGCTGAAAACATCTGTTATGCTCAGGTGCATCTTGATGAAAGAACTCCGCATCTGCATCTCGGAATAATTCCGATCGTTAAGGTCGACAAGGAAAGAACTGACGGAAAAACAGAAAAATGCTGCGCAAAAGATGTTTTTACAAGAGCATATCTGCAACATGCTCATGCTGATCTTCAGAAACATCTTGAAGCCAAATTAGGTGTAGATGTTAATATTCTGAACGGCGAAACTCTCGGAGTAGACGGTATTGCGAACTATAAAAAAGCAAAAGATTTAGCCCGTCAGATTCCGGTATTACAAGCAACAATCGCAGATCTGAACGAAGAGATAGAAGAGAAAAAGGAAG
>JAFYHV010000098.1 GCA_017538995.1 Lachnospiraceae bacterium
GAAGTTCTTGCGGCACAGCATTTTACTAAGTTTAAAGATTTAAACGAGAGATATTCGCTTAATTTAAATATAGCCTTTTTATCTGGCTCAACTACAGCCTCACAGAGAAAGGAAATCTTAAGCGGTTTATCCGACGGTGATATTAACCTGGTTGTAGGCACACATGCGCTTATTGAAGACAATATAGAGTTTGAAGATCTTGCGCTTGTAATAACAGATGAGCAGCACAGATTCGGTGTTTTACAGAGAGAAACCTTAAATGAAAAAGGTAATACACCTCACGTATTAAGTCTTTCCGCAACACCTATTCCGAGAACATTGGCATCCGTTTATTATACAGGTCTTCAGGTTTCGGTTATAAAAGATAAGCCTTCAAACAGAATACCGATTAAAACCGGTTTAAGAACTGCAAACGATAGAATTGACGGATTAAGATTTTTATACACGAAGGTTAAAGAAGGTCAGCAGGCAATTATTGTCTGTCCGATGATTGAAGAAAACGAAGATACAAATCTCTCAAATGTAACCGATTACGCAAAGTTCCTAAAAGATTTAATGCCTAAAGACGTAAGAATAGGAATTCTTCACGGACGAATGAAAAACAACGAAAAGAACCGCGTAATGCAGTATTTCGCAAACGGAGATATAGATATACTTGTTTCAACGACTGTAATAGAAGTAGGTATCGATGTTCCTAATGCAACCGTTATTCTGATTGAAAATGCCGAAAGATTCGGCCTTGCGACACTACATCAGTTAAGAGGCCGAGTAGGGCGAGGTAAACTTGAATCCTTCTGTATACTCATAAACGGCTCCGGCAAAGAAGAAGAGAACGAGAGATTAAATGTAATGCTTGAATCGGACGACGGCTTTTATATCGCTGACGAGGATTTAAGATTAAGAGGTCCCGGAGATTTGACCGGTGTCAGACAAAGCGGAGATGTAAGATTTAAAATCGCCGATATTTACAGAGACAGAGATTTATTCTTTAAAGCAAAAGAATTTGCCGATGCATTATATTAAAGGTTTCTTTTATGAGAAACCTTTTTTTATGAAAAAATGAACCTTTTATGATTTTGCGACATTTATTTAGTGAAAGCTTTCAAGAAACTGCGAGAGGTACTAAATGACTAAACATGATTTGGAAAAACTGATAGAAATACGCGGTAAGGATATATATCAGTTTTGTTATCACTTAACAGGAAGCCGTGAAGACGCCGATGATTTGTACCAGGAAACTCTTTACAAAGCTTTTGAAAAGATACAAAAGATTGAAGACAGTAAGGATTCTTCTTTTATAAACGAACGAAATTACTGCCTGGGAATTGCAACGAGATTATATAAAAATATAAACCGTAAAAAAATGAGAAGAAAAGAAGAATCGTTGGATGACGAGCAATTTGATTATAATCCGGAGTTTTCATCAGACTTTTGTACGGAGAAAAAGGTCGAAGAAAAAGAACTTTACACTCTTTTAAGGAAAAGCATTCATGAACTTCCCATTAAACAAAGACAAGTTGTTTATCTCTTTTATTTTGCGGATATGTCTTTGAAGGAAATAGGTAATTGTTTACGAATCCCCGAAGGTACCGTAAAAAGCAGATTAAACACTGCAAAAGGCTCGCTTAAGATTAAACTGGAGGAAAAAGGTTATGAGTAAAGAAGACGAAATAATCAAAGAAGCTTTAAAAATTGATATAAATGCTTCTGATGAATTAAACAGGAAAATTATAGAAAACGTTGGTAAGAAAAAGAGTAATGCATATATTTTACGCGTGGCGGCGATAACAGCATCGTTTTTTGCCGTAGTTCTCGGAACAGGAATCATCGCAAATGCAGCTACCGATAACGGAATCATAGAATATGTTAAAGGTGTAATCGACAACAGATTTTATGTATTTGGCAACGGAAGCGATACCGAAACTTCATTTGTTGAAATGGACGGCCAAAATGTCCAGCAGGTTGATTTTAAGGATGACCAAGTTGTGTTCTACAATCCCATTGAAGACGGCGAAACAGAATATTCGCTTTATTTAAAAGTTAAGGGCGACGGAACGGATGATTTTATTCTTTTATCCGCCAGTGTTGACGAAGGTGCTTCTACAGAAGAACTTTACTATACAATTAAAGGCTGCTTTTGGTACACTTTAAAAGAATTTCAGGATGCCGACAAAAAGGCACAGATTATTGCCGGTTTAAGAGAAGCTGCCGGAAACGTTGATATTGATGCAATAAGAAATGCATTAAATGATCTGGCTGACGAATATGAAGGAAACAGAAGAGTCTTTTTCTTTAATTTCCCGGCTGAAATTTATAACACTAATGAAAGGACAATCGTATATGAAGATATAACGGATCTGCCTCTCGGAGATTCAGCGATTATAGTAAATACCGTCAACGATGAAAAGACTTTTATCTTTGAAATTACCGTATCCGAAAATGAAAATCTTATAGATTATAATTATGGCAATTTGTATTCGGATGAATTTTATCAGGAACTGACCGACAAGAATTTACCGATATATGACTTAAGATAATATTCGTTTTGGATTTCCGGGGCAGAAAACTCTGTCCCGGATTTTTTGTTTTTAATCTTAAAATACATGATGTGGTCATTTGTTTATAAATCCACCATATCGTGTATTTTTTTCTTTTATTTGTGTATCTTTTATGATATAATTTGAAAGAATGCGAAAGAATGTTCGCATGAAGGCATTCAGTTTAAAAATGACTTTAAAATTCTTGCAATTTAAAGAATTCTCAAATAAACGGAGATTAAAATGGCACCTAAAAAAGAAGTTTATGATTCAAGTTCGATTATGGTCCTTGAAGGTCTTGAACCTGTCAGAGAAAGACCCGGAATGTATATCGGTTCCACATCTACCAAAGGACTTAATCATCTTGTATACGAAATAATGGATAACTCTGTCGATGAGCATATGGCCGGTTATTGCGATACGATAACCGTTACTTTGAATGCCGACGGCTCTGCGACTGTTTCCGATAACGGACGTGGTATTCCCGTAGACAGACATGAAAAAGGTATTACCGCAGAACGTATTGTACTTACAACGCTTCATGCGGGCGGTAAGTTTAATAATGATGTTTATAAGAACGCCGGCGGTCTTCACGGCGTAGGCAGTTCTGTAGTAAATGCTTTATCCAAAAGATTTGATATTACCGTTAAAAGAGACGGCTGTATTTACAAGGATGCTTATGAATTCGGCAAACCTGTAATGGAACTTGAAGACGGCCTTTTACCTGTATGCGGTAAAACCAGAGAAACCGGTACAAGCATTACATTTACGCCCGACGATACTATTTTTGAAAAAACTTATTTCAGATCCGAGGATATTAAATCAAGAATTCATGAAACCGCATATTTAAATCCCGGACTTACAATTGTTTTTGAAGACAAACGTGACGTAAAAGAAAAGATTGTCTATCACGAAGAGGAAGGTATAAAAGGCTTCGTAAAAGATTTAAATGTCGGAAAAGAAGCATTGCATGACGTAATCTGCCTTCACGGTCAGAGCGAGCATGTAATTGTAGACTGTGCTTTTCAGTATGTGGATGAGTTCCATGAGAACGTATTGGGCTTCTGTAACAATATTTACAACGCAGAAGGCGGTACTCATGTAACAGGCTTTAAGACAATCTTCACACAGATTATTAATAACTATGCAAGATCCCTAGGCATCTTAAAAGACAAGGATCCGAATTTTACCGGTGCTGAAGTAAGAAACGGACTTGTTTGTGTTCTTTCTATTAAGCATCCCGAACCCAGATTTGAAGGTCAGACCAAGACAAAGCTCGATAACCAGGATGCAGCAAAGGCTGTTTCCAAAGTTATAAACGACGAAGCCCAGCTTTTCTTCGACAGAAATCTTGAAACATTAAAGACTATCATCGGATGCGCCGAAAAAGCAGCAAAGATAAGAAAAGCTGAAGAAAAAGCTAAGACAAACATGCTTACAAAGCAGAAGTTTTCCTTTGATTCAAACGGAAAACTTGCTAACTGTGAATCAAAAGAAGCAGAGAAGTGTGAAATCTTTATCGTCGAAGGTGATTCTGCGGGCGGTTCCGCAAAGACTGCAAGAAACAGAAAATATCAGGCAATTCTTCCTATCAGAGGTAAGATTCTTAACGTTGAAAAAGCAAGTATGGATAAAATTCTTGCGAATGCAGAAATTAAGACAATGATTAATGCATTTGGTTGTGGATTTTCAGAAGGTTTTGGTAACGATTTTGATATTACCAAATTAAGATATGACAAAATAATCATTATGGCCGATGCCGATGTCGACGGTGCACATATCAGTACACTTTTACTGACATTATTCTACAGATTTATGCCCGAACTTATTTTTGAAGGACATGTATATATAGCAATGCCGCCTCTTTACAAGGCGATTCCTTCAAAAGGCGAGGAAGAGTACCTTTATGATGATGCAGCGCTTGCAGCTTACAGAAAGAAACATAAAGGGCCTTTTACACTGCAGAGATACAAAGGCCTTGGTGAAATGGATGCCGAACAGCTCTGGGAGACAACACTTGATCCCGAGAGACGTAATTTAAAGCAGGTAACCATAGAAGATGCTTCAATGGCTTCTAAACTGACTGAGCTTTTAATGGGCAACGATGTCGGTATTAGACGTGAATATATTTATAAGCATGCTAACGAAGCAGAACTTGATATTTAAAAGATTTTTAAGAAAGAGATTTTATTATAATGGCCGGAAAAGTTATTAAAACAGAATATTCCGAAGTAATGAGCAAATCCTTTGTGGATTATGCAATGAGTGTTATTACTGCAAGAGCGCTTCCTGATGTCAGAGACGGTTTAAAGCCTGTTCAGAGAAGAGTTCTTTATGATATGCATGAACTTGGTATAAGACACGACAAGCCTTACAGAAAGTCTGCAAGAATTGTCGGCGATACAATGGGTAAATATCATCCTCACGGTGACTCTTCAATTTACGACTCACTTGTTGTAATGACACAGGAATTTAAGAAAGGACTTGCTCTAGTTGACGGTCACGGTAACTTCGGTAATATCGAAGGTGATTCAGCCGCTGCAATGCGTTATACCGAAGCCAGACTTCAGCAGATAACGGAAGAAGCTTTCCTTGCTGATTTGGACAAGGATATTGTTGATTTTATTCCCAACTTTGACGAGACTGAAAAAGAACCTAGCGTTTTGCCGGTTAAATTCCCTAACATTCTTGTAAACGGTTCCGAAGGTATTGCTGTAGGTATGGTTACAAGCATACCTCCTCATAATCTCGGTGAAGTAATTGATGCAACACTTGCATATTTAAACGATCCTTACTTAACCACCAAGGATTTAATGAAATATGTCAAGGGTCCGGATTTCCCCACAGGCGGTATTGTAATAAACGAAGATGAACTTTTAAACATCTACGAAACAGGTGTCGGTAAGATAAAAGTCCGCGGTAAGGTTGAAATCGAAAAAGGTAAGAACGGTAAGACAAATCTTGTAATCACAGAGATTCCTTATCCGATGATCGGTGCAAATATTTCGAAGTTTTTATCGGATATCGCAGCTTTATATGAATCTAAGAAAGCTCTTGATATCGTTGATATTTCAAATCAGAGTTCAAAAGAAGGTATTCGTATCGTTATTGAATTAAAGAGAGATACCGATATTGAAAACTTCAAGAACATGCTTTATAAGAAAACCAAACTTGAAGATACATTCGGCGTAAATATGCTTGCAATTTCCAAGGGCAAACCCGAAACAATGTCTTTAAGAGACATTATTGCTGCATGTGTTGAGTTTTCTTATGAATTTAACAACAGAAAATACACGAATCTTTTAGCCAAAGAAGAAGAAAAACGTGAAATCCAGGAAGGTTTAATTCGTGCATGTAACGTAATTGACCTTATTATTGAGATTTTACGAGGTTCAAAAGACCGTGCAATGGCAAAAAAATGTCTTGTAGAAGGCATTTCCGACGGCATTCATTTTAAGAGCAAAGAATCCAAGATTATGGCTATGCAGCTTATGTTTACGGAAAAGCAGGCAAATGCCATTCTTGAAATGAGACTTTATAAGCTTATAGGTCTTGAACTTGATGCGCTCGTAAAAGAACACGAACAGACCATGGCAAACATCTTCAGATACGAGGATATTCTTGAACGTAAAAGTTCAATGACTCAGGTTATCTGCGAAGAATTAAAAGAAATCAAAAAGCAGTATGCAGTTCCCAGAAGAACCGTAATCACAAATGAAGGTGAAGCTGTTTACGAAGAAAAGAAGATGGAAGAGATGGACGTATATGTTCTTATGGACAGATTCGGATACGTTAAGGCTGTCGATCTTCCTACATACGAAAGAAATCTCGAGTCCATAAAAGAAGAAAGCAAATTCGCTGTACTCTGTAAGAATACAGGTAAAGTTTGTCTCTTCAGTGATAACGGTATGCTTTATACCGCAAAGGTTTCCGACATTCCACTCGGAAAAATCAGAGATAAGGGTATACCTATCGATAATATTACAACTTACACATCAAATGATTCATCAATACTTCTTTTATGCTCACAGTCCGATCTGAATCTTTTCAGACTGATATTTGTATCCAAGATGAGTTATATGAAGATTGTAGACGGCGGAGAATTTGATGTAACAAGAAAGACCATCCAGGCTACAAAGCTTATGGATGGCGACAGAATTTGCTCTGTAAGTATTTACAATGAGCAGAAGAACATAATTCTTGTTTCAAACGACGGATATTTCCTTAAATTCCCGATTGAACAGATACCCGAAAAGAAGAAGATGGCGGTCGGAGTTAGAGGCATGAAGTTAAACGATGACGCTTTAATCGACAAAGTATTCTTCACAGGTAATGCAATTGAGTCGGTAATCAATTATAATGATAATGATATTCCTTCAGGAAAGATAAAACTCGCAAACCGAGACGGCAAAGGAAATAAGTTAAGACTGTAATGAGAGTAATCGCAGGTACTGCCAGAAGTATTAATTTAATAACTCCCAAGGGATTTGATACAAGACCCACGACAGACAAGTATAAAGAGACTCTTTTTAACTGTCTGCAGTCATATGTGGGTAACTGCGTTTTTGTGGACTTATTTGCAGGTTCCGGAGCAATCGGAATTGAAGCTTTAAGCCGAGGGGCTGCAAAAGCTTACTTTTGTGATAATTCCAAGGAAGCCATTAACTGCGTAAAAGAAAATCTTGCCAAAACCAAACTCGCAGATAAGGCTGTTGTTTACAAAGAGGACGTTTCATTTTTTGTAAAAAACCGCATAAAAGAAGTTCCGGATATTATATTCCTGGATCCGCCTTTTAAACTTCATTCCGAAAAAGAAATCATTCCTTTGCTCGTAAAAGAGGATTTGGTTGGCGAAGATACGATAATTGTAGTAGAATGCGATTATGATGCAGAGTTTGATTTTCTTGATGATTTAAACCTTGAAATTTTTAAGGTAAAAGAGTATAAAACCAATAAACATGTATTTATTGAAAAGAAATAGAAAGGCACTGAAATGAACAGAGCAATCATCTATCCCGGTAGTTTCGATCCTGTAACTTACGGCCATATCGATATTATCAAAAGAGCGGCAAAAAATTATGATACCGTATATGTTTCCGTTTTGGACAATAATAAAAAAAGTCCCTTGTTTACAGTTGAAGAACGTGTTAAAATGTTAAAAGATGTGACTAAGGATTATGACAATGTCAAAATCGAAACATTCAGGGGTCTTTTAATTGATTATGCCCGCGAAAAAGACGTTCACGTTGTTTTAAGAGGCTTGAGAGCCCTTACGGATTTCGAATACGAGCTTCATATGGCTCAGACAAATTATCTGATTTCCGGCGGATGGCTTGAAACCGTATTTCTTTCAACTGATTTGGAATATTCATATCTTTCTTCGACTACAGTAAGAGAGATTGCAAGTTTCCATGGTGACGTTTCAAAATTCGTACCTGAATGCGTAGCTGAAAGTTTATACAAGAAATTTGGTTATTAATAAAAAAATTGATTTTTTAGAGGGGAAAATTCAATGGCAGCCGAAAAAGATAATGTTGATGTTCAGAGACTTGAACGCAAGATTTCAGAAATCGAAAAAATACTTGAAGAAAGCAAGCCTTCCAAATTAAAAAAAGGAATGATTCTTGTTGAAATCGATCTTATTTTTGAAAAGCTCGAAGAACTCAAATCAATGATTCCCGATCAGATTAAGCTTGCTAATAACGTTCTTTCAAAGAGAGAGAAACTCTTAAAGAGCGCAGAAGCTTTTGCTCATGACAAGATTGACAAAGCTAATGCTAAAGCTTATGAAATCGAGCAGGAAGCTATGGAGAAAGCTGCTGAGACAGAAGAAATGCTTCAGAACAAGCTTTCTGAAAACGAGATTATGCTTGAGGCTCAGAAGCAGGCTGATGCTTTGGTAGAAGAAGCGCAGATTCTTTCACAGAGAAGCGTTGATGAAGCTGAAGATTACAAAGAAGACATCATTAAGAGCATGAACTTCTATATGGACGACGTTCTTGTAGATATGCAGAAAGCAATCGAAGAAGTAATGCTTAAGAACAATAAAACATTCGAAGATGCACAGGCAAGACTTGATGCTTTGTATTCCAAGATTGAAGAAAACAGAGCTGAGATCGCTCCTTTGCTTGAAGAAAATGTTCCGGAACCCAAGAATCAGATTCATCCGGAGCAGCAATACGTTCCCGAAGAAGAGGAATATGATGACGGCGAACCTCTTGATGATGACGATTTCTAAATTAAATGACCTCTTAAATAAAGAGGTCATTTTTAATGTATAAATTAGACTAAAGGTGATTATATGTTTTCAAACAAAAAAGGAGAGTTTAAATATCTAAAAAAACAGCCTGTCAGAGTCGGACTTATTTCTCTTATTTTACTAATAATGTGCGCGGGCGTTTTTATGATAGGTTATATCAATAAAGGCGATGCCAAGAATATTTTTACCATAGTTGCTGTTCTTGGTTTGCTTCCTGTAGCAAAGCTTATTGTTTCTTTTATCATGTATATAAAAGCTGAAAAGTATTCCTGCAGTGAAGATATCAAGAATGAAATTGCTGCAATTTCAGGTGAAAAAGATTTCTGCCTCGGATATGATTTTTACCTTACCAGTTATAAGGTTAATTTCCCTTTGCTTTCCGCATTTGTTTATGACGGCTCTATTATCTGTTTATCAGGCGATTCAAAGCTTGATACCAAGGAATGCAGGGAACATATAGAAAAGTACCTTGCAAACAATGCCATTAACGGCTTTAAGGTTTATATACTTGAAAACAAAGAGAAGTTTTATGACAGATTAAGAAGCGTTTCAGCTGATTATGCCAAATCAGAAGCCGATCTGACTGCTTATACGTTAATTAAGAATATTTCTTTATAATTATATGAAAGAATTTATAATCAACAAGACAAACGAAAACCAGAGACTGGATAAATATCTTAAAAGAATTCTTCCTGCATCATCCAATTCTTTTCTTTACAAGATGCTTCGAAAGAAAAACATCGAGCTGAACGGCAAAAGGGCAAAGGGTGATGAAATTCTTAAATCCGGCGATTCGATAAAGATCTTCTTTTCAGACGATACATTTTCCAAAATGTCCGAATCCGTAAAAGAAGACTTGAATATTTTCCTTGATGCGTACAAAAACATTAAAAATGTTGAAATAGTCTTCGAGCATGAAGATTTTATGATAGTTAACAAGCCCGAAGGAGTTTTAACACAAAGAGATAAAAGCAGCGTTCCTTCATTAAACGAATGGTGCATCGGTTATCTTTTGTCAAAAAA
>JAFYHV010000013.1 GCA_017538995.1 Lachnospiraceae bacterium
GATGGTGTATTGAGCTTTTATGAGCGGTCAGATAAAATAAAATCAGAAATTCCGGAATAACCAAAGGAGATTAAGCTATGGAAATTAAAATCGCCGAAAATATAAGAAGTTTAAGAAAAGGGAGAAAGCTTACCCAGGAACAGCTTGCAGAAGTGTTCGGAGTAACCGTCGGAGCGGTACATAAGTGGGAAGCGGGACTTTCGGTTCCCGACATAAAAATAATCATGGATATGGCTGATTATTTTGATTTATCCGTGGATGTACTGCTTGGATATGAGATGAAGGATAACGGTCCCGAAGCGGTTATTAAACGAATTCAGAAAAACCTGGACGAGAAAAATCCTGACGGCGTGGAAGAAGCGGAAAAAGCATTAAGCAAGTATCCGAACAATTTTATGGTTGTAACAAGCAGCGCTCTTTTTTATCTGGTCATCGGACCGTATGACGAGAAAAGATATTATAAAAGAGCGTATGAACTCTTCGAAAAAGCGCTTCTTTTAATAGATCAGAAGGGAAATTCCGGTATAAGTGAAATGAGCATATACAGCTACATGGCTCAGGCAAAACTTATGCTCGGCGAAGGTGATGAGGCGGTTGAAATCTTAAAGAAAAATAACTGCGAAGGAATATACAACGACATTATAGGATATACACTTACCTCTTTCTGCCACAAACATGATGAAGCTGAATTCTTCCTTTCGTATTCTCTGATTCAGTCATTAAGGAACATAACCGAAATGGCTCTGGGTATGGCCAACGTGTATATTTCTCGTGAGGATTATGAATCGGCTGAGCAGATAATAAAATGGTTTATCACAATTACTGACGGTCTTAAAAAAGAGGATACGTTCAGCATCGTGGATAAATACAAGGCAGTTGCACTTTCTCTTCTGGCATATGTTTACTTAAAGTCCATACATGCAACAAAAGCTGTAAGTACATATAAAACCGCACTTGAGGTTGCGAAGGCGTATGATGCGAATCCAAACTATGATGCAAACAGCATCAGGTTTGTAAAATTGCCTTCAGGAAGTGTTCATGATCTTTTGGGCAAATCTGCTTTAGACGGAATTGAAAAAGTTTTTGAAATAGTTAACGATGATAAAACTGTCGCAAAGCTTAAAAGACTTGCGGAAGAATAAAAGGAGAAAACTATGGATGGCAAATCATTATATAAACAGTTAAAATCACAGTTTTACAGGAAGAATAAAACAGCATTTCTGTTTGCGGTACTTTCTTCCTTTCTGACAGGCTTTATATCGCTTGGAATATCGTGGGGCATTAAGGCTTTAACCGACGTCGGATCGGGTGTTGAAGGTGCTTTGGGCTTCACGACAGTCCTTAAGATAATAGCCGGAATTGTGTTAGGTGCGGTCCTGATTTTACTGGTGGATTTTTTTTCGCGCCCAAAATTCGTCAATAAGGCCATGATTCAGTATAAAAACTTCGCTTTTGAGAAGCTTACGGAGAAGAGAATTTCTTCTTTTAAGGACGAAAATACCTTCGCTTACATATCTGCATTAACCAATGATGCGACAAGCGTAGAAGCGGATTATCTCGGCAAAAATTTAATGCTTATTTCAAAGGCGGTTTCGTTCTTTGGTTCACTGATTATCATGCTTATTACTTCGCCTCTTTTAACGCTTGTGGCAATCCTTGTAATGCTTTTACCCGTAGCGGTATCGGCGCTTACAGGCAGCAGACTCGTTAATGTGGAAAAGAATGTATCGGATCACAATGCGGACTTTGTAACTTCGGTAGGCGACTGCTTAAGAGGTTTTAAGGTAGTTAAAAGCTTTAAAGCAGAAGCGGAAATTACTTCGATTTTTGATAAAAACAATCGAAGACTTGAAAAAGAAAAGTTCAAAAAAGACCGCATCAGAACATCGGTTTCGATGATGGGAATGCTTGCAGGCTGCCTGGCTCAGTTCGGTGTTTTTGCAGTCGGTACATACCTCTGCTTAAAGGGAGAAGGCATGTCACCCGGTGTTGTAATAATGTTCGTAAATCTTATGAACTTCCTTATCTCACCCGTAGCGGAACTTCCCGGAATTTTATCAAGCAGAAAAGCAGCGCTAGCACTCGTTGAAAAGCTCGCAAAGGCACTTGATAAAAATACAGACGAATCAGACGGTTTTGATATTAATGATTTTAACCGGTCCATAAAACTTGAAAACGTATCTTTCGGATATGATGCAGACAAAGAGATTTTACACAATATAAATGCTGAATTCGAAGCCGGTAAAGCTTATGCAATTGTAGGCGGAAGCGGCAGCGGAAAATCAACTCTTTTAAATCTTTTAATGGCATCCTCCAAGGACTACAGCGGTAATATTTTCTTTGACAAATCGGAAATGAAAAACATATCCGCAGAATCACTTTATGATGTGGTTTCGATGATCCAGCAGGACGTGTTTGTCTTTAACTCATCAGTTAAAAACAATGTGACAATGTTTAAGGATTTTGCAAAAGAAGAAATAGACGAAGCTATAAGACGTGCAAGACTTGATGATTTCGTTAAAGAAAAGGGCGAGGATTATCTTTGCGGAGACAACGGAAAAGACTTATCCGGTGGCGAAAAGCAGAGAATTTCCATTGCCAGAAGCCTTTTGAAAAAGTCAAAGATTCTTTTGGCAGACGAAGCAACAGCGGCGCTTGACAGGAAAACAGCTTACGAAGTTTCTGACGATATTTTGAACTTAAAGGATATTTTACGAATAGTAATTACACACTCGCTCGATGAATGCCTGCTTAAAAGATACGATGAAATCATCGTTTTAAAAGACGGACGCATCGAAGAAAAAGGAAAATTTGAAGATCTGATGGAAAAGAAAGGATACTTCTACGCACTTTACACTGTTTCGCATTAAAAGTTGTGAATGAAATCTTGGGCGGAAAATTATATAATAGAACACAGACAGAGGAAAAAAATGAAAAATATAAAGAAGAATAAAGTTGTAGCGGCTCTAATATTTTTGACAGTATTTTCTCTTGCTGTGTGTCTGTCGGTATTTTTTATCATATTCAACCGAACCCCCAAACCTTCCGAATATGATCCGTCGGATTATCGTTACGGAGTATTCTTAAGTTATGAAGGAAAACTCGATGAGCTGAAAGAATATGAAACAATTGTTATAGATGCACAGTATTATAGTGCGAAGGAAATAAAAGATTTTACAGCCGATAACCATTATGTTTTAAGTTATATCAATGTCGGTGCTCTCGAGGATTTCAGAGACTATTATGATGAGTACAAAAATCTTGAACTCGGAGAATATGAGCATTGGGACGAAGAAATCTGGATAGATGTTTCTGATGGAAGATGGCAGGAATTTATTCTGGATGAACTTGCGCCCGAACTGGCCGAAAAGGGAATCAGCGGTTTTTTCGTTGATAACTGTGATGTTTATTATAATTACCCTTCAGCTGAAATACTGGACGGGCTCTCCCTTATTATGGAAGGCTTAAGAGACACAGGGCTAAAGGTAATCATTAACGGAGGAGACACTTTCCTTGATGCATATACGGAATCGGGAAAGGACTGTAAAAATGTCGTTACCGGAATTAATCAGGAAACGGTTTTAAGCCGCATAAAATGGGAAACAGAAACATTTGGCAGAAACAGCCGTGAAGACAGGGAATATTTCGAAGACTATATTGATAAATATGCTAAAGAAGGAATTGATATATATATTTTGGAATATACAGACGGTTCACTGGATAATGAAATAAAAGATTTTTGCCATAAAAAGAACTATTTATATTATATTTCCGATTCTCTGGAACTTGATTATCCCTAGGTGTAATCGTTGAAAAAATAAAAGGAAAATTCAAATGAGTGAAATTATTTTTGACACTGCGAATGTAAACGATATAGACGAGCTTGTTCGTTTAAGAATTGCGTACATGATAGATGATTTCGGAAGCATTACGGACTATGAAAAAGAATGCATGGAAAAACAGCTTCCGGATTACTTCAAGAGGAGACTTGGCAAAGAACTGATTGCCTTTGTCGCAAGAGCCGAAGGAAGGCTCGTGGCAGCAGCGTATCTTTTAATCATTGAAAAGCCTGCAAATCCTTTCCTTCCAAATGGCTTTGACACCGAAGTTTTAAGCGTCTACACCGAGCCCGAATACAGAGGCCGCGGCATCTGCTCGCAGCTTATGACCAATATGATTGAATATGCGAAAGAGCATAAGCTCTGTCGTATCGATCTGGTGGCTACAAGTGAAGGCTACCCAATCTACAAAAAGCTCGGTTTTGAAGACAGAGTGCAGAAATATATCGACATGAGAATGAAACTGTAAAATGGAAATCTGGGCATACGAGATGTGTTATGACAAAAAAGAATATGAGCCCGTTGATATTGAATGTGTTCCCTTTGATAAGGCATACATTACGGATTATAAAACGCTTTATAACGAAGCGTTTTTTCCTATGCGTAAAGCACTCGATATTAAGCCATACAACTGGTATTCGGACGACGAAGCAATCATAAAAAAATCAGACGACATTTATCTTTTAATTAAAGACGGAAAACTGATGGGTTCTGTCGCAGTTTATTGTAACGAAATCGATGACTTGTTTGTTAATATAAAGGAGACTAGAAAAGGCTACGGCCGAATGCTTCTTTTATGGGCTGTAAAACACATACGGGAAAAGAATGACCTGCCGATTACACTTCACGTTGCAGAGTGGAATAAGGATGCGCTTAAGCTCTATGAAAACGCAGGTTTTAAAATAAAAAACAAAGAAAGAGTAAGATAGAATGAAACTAAGAGCATTTGATATTGATAAAGATTTTGATGTTATTAAAAACTGGATTACGGACGAGAGAACACACGCTTTCTGGTGCGCAAACCACACTAATTTTCCATTAGAACGCGAAGATTTTTCTCTCCTCCTAAAAGAGATAGATGAAATGTTCGGCGATGCGCCCTACGTAGCTACAACCGATGACGGAGAAGTTGTGGGCTTTTTCTGTATCGGAGGAGTAAATAAAGAGACTAAAGAAACCATGCTTAAATTCGTGATGGTGGACGGTTCAAAGCGTGGTCAGGGCATCGGAAAAGAGATGTTAAAACTCGTTGTAAATCACATCTTTGAAACCACGGATGCAGAGATCGTTCAGTTAAATGTTTTCCCTCAAAACCCCATAGCAAAGAAATGTTATGAAGGCGTCGGATTTGTGGAAAGAAAACTGACTACCGGTGCATTTAAATACAAAGACGAAGCCTGGGACAGATGCAATATGATTATTCGAAAAGACGGTATTAAGATAAGAGAAGGCGAACCTGAGGATAAAAAAGCAATCGAAGATTTATTCTTGGAAATGCTTCATACAATTTACAATACAGATGATGTTAAGGGTTATGAAGAAGACTATCTTGATAAGTTTTTCGAAGGAAACGGCGACTGCGTATATGTGGCAGAGGCTGACGGAAAAGTAATCGGATATCTTTCGATTGAAGAGCATCATGATGACAAGGATTACTTCTATCTTGATGATTTCTGCGTTGCAGGCGCCTATAGAGGAAGGGGACTCGGAAGCGAATTTCTTAAGAAAGCGGAAGAATATGCGAAGGAGCGAAACATTCCCGCGATATGTCTTCATGTTGAAAAATCCAACACAGGTGCAATGAAATTATACGAGAAAAACGGCTACGAAAAATTCCGTGATGACGACTCAAGAGACTTTTTATTAAAGGTTCTCAGCGAATAAAAATGATAAAAGAAGACTATATAAAAATTGAAAATCTGGATTTACCCGAGCTTGAGGTTTACAGGCAGAATAACGAAGTTAAACTTCTTCGTGCAAACGAACCCGAGCCCGGTATCTTTATATGCGAAAGCGCAAAGGTCATTAAAAGAGCGCTTGACGCAGGCTATGAACCGCTGTCGATTTTAGCGTCCGAAGCAATCGACGAAGAGAGCAGAAATATCCTGAACGGCATCAAAGATGTTCCGGTTTACATGGGCGATGACAGTGTTTTAAGAGAACTTGCA
>JAFYHV010000099.1 GCA_017538995.1 Lachnospiraceae bacterium
GCAGACATTGCCAGATTTAAATGTAAGTGAAAATGCATCTGCGGTTACATTAGGTCTTGATTCATAAATAATACCGATAACGCCTAAAGGAACACTTACTTTGGTAATATGCATTCCGTTAGCCATAATCTTGTCATCCAAAACTTTATTTAAAGGATCTTCAAGTGTAGCAACCTGGCGGATTCCTTCACTGATGCCTTCTATTCTGGCCTCACTTAATAAAAGTCTGTCTAAAAGACCTGCTTTCATGTTTTCTGATACGCCTTTGTCGTAATCAATTTTATTCTGTGCGATAATATATGCGCTTTCTTTTACGAGCGCGTCTGCAACCTGTAAAAGAACATCATTTCTGGTCTTTTCATCTAGAAGACCGATTGTATATTTTGCTTCTTTGGCGTTCTTGCCTAATGTTTCAAGATACATGTCATTACCTCTTAATTCATTCTCTGCAGCATGTTTTTCACCAAGATTTGTAATGCTTCCGTCTGCTTCTTTTATGTCGATGCTGTCAAGCTGGGATTTAAGATTGGCCCTGATGTTTGCAACATATGCTGCTCTTAATTCCTTCTGCTCTTTAGCCTCTTCTTCGGTAAGTCCTACATCCTGGGATTTATGATACAGTTCGTTTATTCTGTTAATTAATTTCTCAATTTCCATTTTATTCTTCGCTTAACTTGCTTACAAAATCAACAAGTTCAAAATTCTCATCCTTATCAGCCACAAACAAAGTACCGAAATCTCTGCCGTCCATAATTCTGTGTAAGATATGGATATCATCGCTGTTTGCAATAATCATATCCGCGCCGGATTTGGTAACAATCTGTGCTGCATGAATCTTAGTATTCATACCGCCGGTACCGATTGATGAACCTGTTTCTGACTTGCCCATTTCGATGATTTTATCATCAATTTTTTCTACAACGCTGATGAATTCTGCATCGGGGTTTGTACGTGGGTTATCGGAGAACAATCCGTCTATATCAGATAAAAGAATTAAAAGATCTGCTCCTATTAAAGATGCAACAATTGCTGAAAGCGTATCGTTATCACCGAATTTAATTTCGAAAGTTGAAATTGTATCGTTTTCGTTAACGATAGGGATAACTCCGAGTTCTAAAAGCTGTTCAAATGTGTTGTGTGCATTAAATCTGTTAAGATCATTTGTAATAGTATCCTTGGTCATAAGAATCTGCGCACAAACCTGATTGTATTCAGCAAAGATTTTCTGATAAACCATCATAAGTCTTGCCTGACCAACAGCAGCACACGCCTGCTTGGTAGCAATTGTATGCTTTGCATCTTTTATATGTACTGCTCTCTGGCCTACAGAAATAGCACCTGAGGATACAAGAATTACATCCTTGCCCATATTTCTTATGTTGCAAAGTTCTCTGACTAAAGTCTCAAGTCTGGTATAATCAATTCCGCCTGTCTGGGGATGAGTAAGACTTGATGAACCAATCTTTACTACAATTCTTTTTTTGTCTTTAATTGCGTCTCTGAAATTCATGATTTTCTCCATTTTATTTGATACCGATCGGAGACCACGTAATACTCCGCGGGCACGCTCTCGCTAATCTTTTGTACGCAGCGGATGCTAAATTCGACTTCGCACAATGTGCTCGTCTCATTAAGCACCGGCGACAAAAATTACCCGCTCGAGCATCACGTGGCACCGCTCGGTAAATTTAATATAATCGATTCAGCAACCTTCATACCATCTATTGCTGCGGAAACAATTCCGCCTGCATAACCTGCGCCTTCTCCGCAAGGGTAAATGCCTTTGATACTGCTTTCGAAATTCTCATTTCTTAGTATTTTAACAGGAGATGAGCTTCTAGTCTCTGTTCCTGCAAGTAAAGGATTAACGCTTGCATATCCTTTAATTATATTATCGTAATCAAGTATTGCTTCACAGAATGCTATATTTAAGAAATCCGGATAAATTCTGGTAATATTTGTATAATTATATTTACCTTTTATAGCTTTGTCAGGATTAATATTGCATTCCTCAAAGTCTAAATCTGATTTTAAATCAATATCTTCAAAGAATGATTTTAATTCACTTACAGGAATACAACCGTTACCCGCTTTATAAGTTCTTTCTTCAATATTCCTCTGCATTTTCATACCTGATAAAACATCGGAATCATCTAAATCTTCTTTGTTTATCTGAACTATAATCGCACTGTTTGCGTATCCTGAGTCTCTCTTAAACTCACTCATACCGTTTACGCAGAGTCTTTCGTCTTCACTTGAAGCATTTACAACATATCCGCCGGGACACATACAGAACGAATATACACCGCGTTCTTTGCCCTGATGAGTCAGTTTATATGGCGAAGGTTCTAGTCCTTCGTATATGTTTTCAAAGTCGTAACCGTACTGAGCCTTATCTATAAAGGACTGTTCATGTATTACACGAAAGCCCATTGCAAAAGGCTTTGTTTCCATCGGTAATTTATCCGATAAATACTCAAATGTATTTCTTGAAGAATGACCGATTGCGAGAATCAGTTTATCGCATTTCAAAATGCTTTCTTCGTCAGAATATACATCTTTTAAGGTTATTTCTTTTATGATTCCTTCAGACTGATTTAAAGATATGAATTCTTTTGAAAATAAGAATTTAACTCCTCTTATAATCAAATCTTCTCTTAAATTCTTAATTACTGTTCTTAAAACATCAGTTCCGATATGAGGCTTCGAATCATAAAGTATATTTTCGGAAGCTCCGTATTTAACAAATGTATTTAAAACAAATTCTTTTCTGCCTGCGGGATCTTTGATGCCTGTATTAAGCTTTCCGTCCGAAAAAGTACCGGCTCCGCCTTCTCCAAACTGAACATTTGAAAAAATATCGAGTTTTCCGCTTTCGAAAAAGCTTTCTACATCTTTTATTCTGTCTTCAACACATTTGCCTTTATCAATAATTACAGGTTTAAAACCTGCTTCAGATAAAACTAATGCTGCGAAAAGACCTGCAGGTCCCATTCCGACTATAACTATATCTGACTCACTGTCATTATTTTTTTTAGGAGTCTGATATGGTTTTGAAACATATTCGGACGCGTTTTTATATTTTCTTAAAAGATATTTTTCAGACTTTTCATCAGTCTTTAAAGCAACTGAATAAACATATTTAATATCGCTTTTGTCTCTTGCATCAAGTGACTTTTTTAATATCACAAAATCAGAAATTTCAGATTTAAGGCCAAACTGATTTGAAACAAATTCTTTAACATTAATATTCGATTTTGCAGATATTTTAATATTATCTATTTTTATCATATTCGATATTAAATTTAATCATCAATATCCTTGTATATTCCTAGTTTGTGTAAAACTGCATATATCTTAGAACCAAATGGTATAAGCGATAAATCGTATTCATTAACGCCTTTAAGCAATACAAGCGACGTAAAGTAAATGACTATCGCAATACCCATTGCTACAAAAAGTGCAATCCTGTAATCAACCACTTTTGAAAGCAGGAAGTATGAAAGGAAAGTAAATACTCCCATTATCACGGATGAAATAAGCGGAATTAAGAATGTCTGCTTAATCTCCTGCTTGTAAGCGATAGTTCTGTAAATTGCAAAATGGTTTAGAGCACTTACAAATACAGCAAATAAAAGATTAGCAATAACAACCGAATGGATGCCCCACTTAAATACCTTAAGCATTAATAAAAGTGCAAGGAAATGAAGCACAAATGCTATAAGCGAGTTCAATACAGGTGTTTTTAGCTTGTTTAAGCCCTGTAAAATACCGTTTCCCAATGTTGAAAGTGAGAAAAATACAACACTTATCGAACCATACAAAAGCATAATTGCCGCAAGATCGATTTCGCCCTTAAATAAAAGAGAAATAATCGGTTTACCAAGTATGGCAAGTCCGAAGGCTGCAGGGATTGAAATAATCATTGTTACTCTGATGACGGTTGCCATTTTGCTTCTTGCAGAAACATAATCCTTATTTTCAATACTTGCAGTAAGTGACGGTATAATAGCTGAGCACATCGCATTCGCAAGAGCAATGGGAAGTGTAATCATAAGTTTGTATTTACCGGAATAAACACCCCAGTAAAACGATTTTATATCTTCCTCTCCGATTTTAATCATATGGTGGTTAAATACGGACTGATCTACAACTCCACAGATATTGTACATAACCGAGCAGAGAATCATGGGAATAGCAGTTCTTAAAATAAGAATAAGCACATCCAGGAAAGTATCTCTGTTCTTAGAAGTATCTGCGATAACTCTTCTTTCAATGGCATTCTTGTTATGCATATAAAAATATATCATAAGAAGAAGCCCTGCCAGAGCTCCGACACCGCAGCCTATAGTCGCTCCCGCGGCACCCAAAGCCGACGCATAATTCTCATTCATCATGAGATTGCCGTACTTTGTTCCTACTCCGAAAAGAAGTTTCGCAGCCGATAATGATACAATAACAAGTATTATCTGTTCAAGGAGCTGGGAAAATGCAGTAAAATGCATAATTCCGAGTCCCTGGAAATAGCCTCTGAAAACAGCCATTAAAGCAACTACAAAGATGGTCGGTGCAAGCACTCTCATTGCCATTGTACTCATGGCTTCACCCATAATTGTAGTCGAGAAGAAATCAGCAAATATAAATACAATTAAACTGAAAAAACCACCGGAAATAATAGCAAAAAGCAATGCACCCTGAAATACTTTCTGCATTTTCTTATACTGTCCGCGGCTCTGTCTCTGAGCTATAAGCTTACTTACAGCTGCAGGCAGAGAATATGAGGAAAGGATAAGAATTATCGAATAAAACTCGTACGCGGCTGCGTAATAACCGTTTCCGATATCTCCGATAATATTTGTCAGGGGTACTCTTCTGGCAATACCGATTACTCTGCAGAGAATTCCGGCAATCGCAAGAATTGAGCCCTGAACCACTATTCCTTTGGCAATTTTCTTCTTGTCTGACATTTATGTTTCCTTTGCCTTATTTATGATATGGCTCGTTATTAATTATCTTAAAACCTCTGTAAATCTGTTCAAGCAGCACTACTCTCATCAACTGATGCGGAAAAGTCATATCGGAAAAAGAAAGTTTTTCGTTAGAAATCTTTTTAACCGAATCGGACAATCCCAGAGAACCTCCGATTATAAAACATATATTGCTGTTACCGTTAATACAGAGTTTTTCTATATTCTTTGAAAAAGAAAGAGAATCATATTTCTTTCCTTCGATTTCAAGTGTGATTACGTAAGCAGATGAAGGTATTTTCTTAAGAACTCTCTCTCCTTCTTTATCTTTTACCAAAGTCTCGGAAGCCTCGCTTAAATTCTGTCCGGCTTCCTCATCGTCAACTTCGATAATGTTCAATTTACAAAATTTTGAAAGCCGTTTTGAATACTCCGAAACGGCTTCCCTGAAAAATTTTTCTTTAATTTTACCGACACAAATTACGGTTACATTCATCAAAATATATCCTCGTAATATTTGTCTATCATAAGATCTGCAAGGCTTTCACTTACAGACGGGAAATTCTGAGAAATAAGATATTTAATCTTTGCGTTTCTCTTAAAGAAATTGGTCTGTTCGTCATCCGTTATTTCAAGATCCGAATCGATAAAACTCATAGTGATAGTCTTTTTAAACCATTCTTCAAATTCGGCGTTTTCACTATTCTCTTCAACGGCTTTGACTTTGTAATCCTTATATCTTGTAAGCGAATGAATACCGAAGTAAATAAACATCGCAAAGAAAAGGAACATGCATGCATCAAGTATATAGGATACAAGTCCTCGGGGTTTAAAAGGAAGTACACCTCCGGCCATAAGACCGATAAAAATACATCCTAACGCTCCCATAACAATGAGCATTATACCGGTTGATAAATATTCTCCGGCTTTATCCTTTTTGGATACATATTCAGCTTCCTGCTTTTCTGCCATCTGGCGTCTGATAAGTTCTGCTCTGATTTTTTCAACTTCTTCGGGAGAAGGCTTTCTGTCAGCTTGAGCCGCAAATGATGCATCCTGCATTAAGTCTTCGGGATCAGCCTCTTTAATCTCTGTTTCAACAGAACCGAATTCATCTTCTGAAGTTAATTTTTCGTATTCGTCAAAACTCATAAAAATAGATGAATCAGGCTGATCGTCAATCTTTACGGGATGTTTTGTTTCAAGTGATTCAACAAGCGGAACTTTACAGTCCGCACACATTACAAAACCTTCTCTGTATTCTGCTTTACATTTAGGACAAAAAGGCATTTTTAGTTTCCTTTCGCTGTAAGATATTCATCAATTCCCTTAGCTGCCGTTCTTCCCGCGCCCATTGCAAGAATAACTGTAGCTGCTCCTGTAACCGCATCACCACCTGCGAAAACTCCGTCCTTGGAGGTTTCACCGTTTTCTTCTTTGACAACGATACATTTTCTTCTGTTAATTTCAAGTCCCTTGGTAGTGGATGAAATAAGAGGATTGGGTGATGTACCGAGTGACATGATTACTGCATCACATTCAATTTCAAATTCGGAACCGGGAATTTCAACAGGGCTTCTTCTGCCGCTTTCATCAGGCTCACCAAGTTCCATCTTAATACATTTAATACCTGAAACCCATCCGTTTTCATCGGAAAGAATTTCAACAGGATTTGTAAGAAGGTTAAAGATAATTCCTTCTTCTTTTGCATGATGTACTTCTTCAACTCTGGCAGGAAGTTCTTCCTCACTTCTTCTGTAAACGATATGTACTTCGCTTCCAAGTCTAAGTGCTGTTCTTGCTGCATCCATAGCAACGTTTCCGCCGCCTACTACAACAACTTTCTTACCAATCATGATAGGAGTTTCAGAATCCTTGAAAGCCTTCATGAGGTTTGAACGTGTAAGATATTCGTTAGCTGAAAATACACCGTTAGCGTTCTCTCCGGGAATACCCATAAACTTGGGAAGTCCTGCACCTGAACCGATAAATACAGCTTCAAATCCGTACTTGTCAATAAGTTCATCAATCGTAAAAGATTTACCGATGATTGTATTTTTCTCAAATTTAACGCCTAAAGCTTTTACGTTTTCGATTTCTTTCTTAACAACCTTCTCTTTGGGAAGTCTGAATTCGGGAATACCATAAACAAGCACGCCTCCGAGTTCATGTAATGCTTCAAATACAGTTACGTCATAACCCATTTTCGCAAGGTCGCCTGCACAGGATAAACCTGAAGGGCCGGAACCGATAACTGCAACCTTTTTATTCTTCTTTTCAGCATTAACTGAAGGCTTTACACCGTTTTCAAAAGCCCAGTCAGCAACAAAACGCTCAAGTTTACCGATTGAAACGGGCTCACCCTTGATGCCTCTGATACACTTTCCTTCACACTGGCTTTCCTGAGGACAAACGCGTCCGCAGACTGCAGGAAGTGAAGATGATTTGGAAATAACATCATATGCTTCCTTGAAATTGCCTTCTTTTACTTCTTTTATGAAATCAGGAATTGAAATGGATACGGGGCATCCTTTTACGCACTGTGCGTTCTTACAGTTAAGACATCTGGATGCTTCTTCCATTGCTTCTTCTTTATTGTAACCGAGGCAGACTTCCTCGAAGTTGGTAGCTCTTACCTTGGGATCCTGCTCTCTGATGGGTACTTTCTTTAATACGTCCATTATTTATCACCTCCGCAATTACCGCATCCGCCGTGGTGCGTATCGCCTTCCTTTGCTTTAAGATATTCTCTGCCTTCAGCAGTTTTGTAAATCTGTGTTCTCTTCATTGCTTCGTCGAAGTTAACAAGATGTCCGTCAAATTCAGGTCCGTCTACACAGGCGAATTTAACGCTGTCGCCCACTGTAAGTCTGCAGGCACCGCACATACCTGTTCCGTCAACCATGATAGGGTTCATTGAAACGATGGTCTTAAGTTCAAGTTTCTTTGTTAAGAGACATACGAATTTCATCATGATCATGGGACCGATTGTGATGCAGAGATCGTATTTCTTTCCTTCTGCGTAAAGGTCTTCGATTACCTTTGTAACCATACCCTGTCTCTTATAACTTCCGTCATCTGTAGTAATGTATAAAGTACCCGCAACGGCTTCCATCTCTTCTTCCATGATAAGAAGATCTTTGGTTTTGGCACCGACAATAACATCAGCTTCTACGCCGTGCTCATGAAGCCATTTAACCTGAGGATATACGGGAGCTGTACCAAGTCCGCCTGCAACGAAAAGAATCTTTTTCTGCTTTAACTCTTCGATAGGAGTATCGATTAAGTCTGAAGGTCTGCCTAAAGGACCAACAAAATCACAGAAAGAATCTCCAGTTTTAAGATATTTCATCTTAAATGTGGATGCACCGATAATCTGAACAACTATCGTGATTGTTTCTTTCTCTCTGTCATAATCGCAGATTGTAAGAGGAATTCTCTCTGAGTCCTCATCCGTTCTGACGATTACGAACTGACCGGGTTCGCAATTTGCCGCTACGTTCGGAGCTTTTACAACAAATTCGTATATCAAATCTGCTACAAGCTCTTTGGCTTCTAAAATACTGTACATTACTTTTCCTTTCCTTTCCGTAAACCTTAGTACTCGAGGTTTACACTTCTTTCTTTTATAATGTAATAATCGCCTTTAGCATTTATTTCAAGAGTTCCGTAATCGTTGGGATCGTTCACGTTTACTGCAAATCTCATTCCGGTTAATGTTCTTAGGTCGTCATTTGCGGTATCTACGTAATATTCGTTTATTACATAATAGAGAGTTCCCTTAAGATTAAGAGCATCTTCAATAATATATTCAAATTTACCCTGAGCGGTTGTGGCCTTTCCGTCGGTATCAACCAGACCGCCGAGAGAATATCTGTAAACGGTTGCAATGTTAGCTGCTTCAGCCCATGATACTGTAGCATCATCAATTCTGACATTATATTTTCTGGTAATAATAGTACTTGGTATACCGTCTTCGTTATATGATATAAATCTGAATTCCGAAGGACCCATGGGCATTATAAGAGGATATTCGTAAAGAGTAGCATACATATCGGGATCTACTCTGTCTTCCTCATCCACATTGGCTCTGTAACATACATAATATGTCACACAGTCTACATCGGAATCAACCTTAATAAGTATTGGCACATTATAAGAACCTGATTCGATTGAAACCTGAGGCGCAAGGGGAATTTTAACCTTGATATTGTATTTAGCCTCATTCATTTCACTGATTACACCGTACTCGTTAACAAATACCGCTTTGATATCATATTCGCCGGATTCAAGATAAATAGGCTCGGTATAAAGAAGTGAGTTTTCGTCAGGTTCGGAACCGTCCATTGTATAATAAACAAAACCGTTTATCGCACTCTTAAGTTCAAGATAAAGTGTTTCATCATATTCGCCTTCTTTATAAGAAAATTCAGGTTTTTTGCAAAGGTATTCCTGGAATTTGGTAACAATTGCTTCATCATTACATGATAAAAGAAGGTCATTTATACCTTTCCAGTCCTGATTTTCGTAATAAATATTGAATATTCTTTCGTAAGTGTCGGTAGCAAGATTAGGATTTTCGTTTGCTATTTCTTTTAGGATAAAGATTGCGTTATTGTCCTGACCATCATATAAATAGCAGTTTGAAACGGCAAATTTAATATCTGTATTGTCAGGATCTTTTTCAATTGCCTTTTCATAGTAATCGATTGCAGTTTCGTAATCCTTGTTTCTGTAAGATGTTTCAGCCTGTTCGATTAAATAATCAATAGACTGTCTGTCTATTAATTTTCTTACAAGAAATACACATCCGAAAACACATGCAATAAACATCAGAATAACAATGAATACAACAATTTTTGTAAAGATGTTTCTGTTCCAGAAATCTACAACAGACAAAATCAAATCTTTGATTGCGCCGACTTCGTTGGGATCTTCTTCATCCCAGTCCTCAACGGAATCAATTACCTGTTCTCTGGAAACATGCTTGTTTTTCTCATAATACTCGCTTCTTGATTTGGGAGGCTTTTTCTGTTTTTTAACCTCTACTACATCAATTTCTTTGGTATGATCAAAAACACCGTCAATATCGACAGAAAGATCGACATCGGGATCGTATTCGGGAACTATATTAATTTCTTCACCGCACACTTCGCAGAAAAGATTTCCTTCTTCCAAGTGTGAACCGCAGTTAGGACATTTCATATGTTTTTCCTTACTCTACTGAATTTACAAGATTACTCATTAACATTGCTATGGTCATGGGACCTACTCCGCCGGGAACAGGTGTAATCTTACCTGCAACAGGCTCTACGCTGTCAAAATCAACGTCTCCGCAAAGCTTTTTGCTGTCGGGATCGGGTCTGTGAATACCTACATCGATTACTACAGCACCTTCTTTTACGTATGAAGCATCAATCATTTTAGGCTTGCCGATTGCAACAATTAAGATATCAGCTCTCTTTGTAACTTCGCTTAAATTCTTTGTTCTTGAATGGCAGATTGTAACCGTAGCATTTTCTCTTAACATAAGCATTGACATAGGTTTTCCTACGATATTGCTTCTGCCGATAATAACACATTCCTTGCCTTCAATTTCAACATTACTTCTCTTTAAAAGCTGAATAATACCTGCGGGAGTACAGGAAACGAATCCTTTCTCACCGATTGAAAGTCTTCCGACATTAATAGGATGAAATCCGTCAACGTCCTTATCGGGATTGATTCTTCTTATAACTTCATCTTCATCAAAATGTTTAGGTAAAGGAAGCTGAACAAGAATACCGTTAACCTTATCATCGTTGTTGAGATCGTCGATAAGTTTTAAAAGTTCTTCCTGAGTTGAATCTTCTTTAAGATTATACGATAAAGAATTGGCACCGATATATTCACAGGCTTTCTTTTTGTTGTTTACATATACGCTGCTGGCAGGATCTTCTCCAACCTGAATAACAGCAAGTGTAACTTCAATACCTTTTTCTTTTAGAAGCGCAACTTTATCCTTACACTCGTCTTTAATCTGAGCTGATATAAGTTTTCCGTCGATTAATTCAGCCATTTTTTCCTCCGAGAATATTAAAAATTTAAATAAATGTCAAGTTTATCTTTAGAAC
>JAFYHV010000014.1 GCA_017538995.1 Lachnospiraceae bacterium
AAACATTAAAAATGTTGAAATAGTCTTCGAGCATGAAGATTTTATGATAGTTAACAAGCCCGAAGGAGTTTTAACACAAAGAGATAAAAGCAGCGTTCCTTCATTAAACGAATGGTGCATCGGTTATCTTTTGTCAAAAAAATTTATAAATGAGAAATCTTTAAAAGAATTCAAGCCTTCTGTTCTTAACAGACTCGACAGAAATACAAAAGGCCTTGTTATATTCGGTAAAACCCTTACAGGCTCGCAGAGGCTGTCCGAGCTCTTAAAAAAAAGAGATTTAAAGAAGTACTATTTTGCAAAAACCGAAGGCGGATGTGATTTAAATGGTCTGTATAAAGCTTATTTAAGCAAGGATGAGAAAACCAATAAAGTAACAATCTATGATGATATAAAGAATATTCCTGCGAATATTAAATATTCTCCAATTTCTACGAAGATAAACGTACTTAAATCCGAAAAAGATTATTCTTTACTGGAAATTGAACTTATTACAGGCAAGAGTCATCAGATAAGAGCTCATCTGGCTCATTTGGGATATCCTTTACTCGGAGATAAGAAATACAACGGGAAAAGTGATTCTGCCTTTAAATATCAGGAGCTTATTGCGTATAAACTTGTATTTCCCAAGTTTGAAGACAGTGATTCCTGGAATTCATTGAGCAAAAAAATAATAAAAATAAATGTTGACAATTAATTTAGTGTCCTTTATACTTTGTTACAATAGTTTGGTAATTTGGTAATTGGGTAGCAATTTAAAGCGCTAAAGTGAACGAGGATAAAAAATGAACTTATCATTATTACATACGCCCGACGGAGTAAGAGACTTTTACGGAGCCGAGCTTGATCTTAAAAATTACATAATGAATAAATTTGAAAAGAATATTAAACTTTACGGTTATGATGAAATTCAGACACCAACGCTTGAATTCTTAAATGTATTTCTTGAAGACGAAGATTACGCATATGAGTCCAAGACTTTCAGATTTATCGACAGAGACGGAAGTACACTTGTTTTAAGACCGGATTATACACCGGGTGTTGCAAGATGCGCAGTTAAATACTTTTCCGATGAGAAGAAGCCTTTAAGATTCTTTTATAAGGGTAATGCTTTTTCAAATAAAGGTGAATATGAAGGAAAAGCTATTGAAGTTACCCAGATGGGCATCGAGCTTCTTAAGGATGATACTGTATTAGGAGATGCTGAAGTTATTGAACTTGTAATCAAGAACCTTCTTTCAATCGGACTTGAAGAATTCAAGATTTGTGTTAACACTAAGGAAAGCAATACTGACAGACTCGATAAGATGCTTAAGCTTTTAGACTGCATGGGTTATTCGGAGTATGTAACGTACGATCCCGATATCGATTCGAACTTCAAGTATTACACAGGAATGCTTTTTAAGGTTTATACATACGGTGTGGGCGATTCAATCTGTAAAGGCGGAAGATATAATTCACTCCTTGAGAAATACGGCGATGCAGCTCCGGCTGTCGGATGTGTATTCTTAGTAGATAATATTCTTCAGAGCATTAAAAAGCAGAAAATCGCAACTGATATCGATGCAAAAAAGGTTTCATTTGTAGTTTATGAAGAAGGTAAGGAAATTGATGCAATAAAGAAAGCTAACGAATTACGAGACAATGAAATTAAATGCATAACCGTAGCAAAGAATTTATTTGATGATGAATTAAAAGAAATATGCAGTGCAAACGGCTATGAAATTATAACCTGCTAAACGGAGATTTTTATGAACGACAGATATTTGACTATTGCACTTTGCAAAGGAAGAGTTGCAAACCAGACTATGGAACTCTTGGAAAACCTCGGCATCAAGTGTGATGAAATAAAAGACAAGTCCACAAGAAAGCTTATTTTTACAGACGAAAAGAACAAGTTAAAGTTCTTCCTCGCAAAAGGTCCCGATGTTCCTACATATGTAGAATACGGAGCTGCCGATTTAGGCGTTGTGGGAAGTGATATTATAGATGAAGAGCAAAGGAGAGTAACCGAGCTTCTGGATCTTGGATTCGGAAAGTGCAGAATGTGCGTATGCGGTCCCAAGGATGCCAGTGAGCTTTTGTTACATCGTGAGCAGATTCGTGTTGCAACCAAATATCCCGTAATAGCTAAAGATTACTTCCACAACAAGAAATATCAGACCGTTGATATCATAAAATTAAACGGATCCGTCGAATTGGGTCCCATTGTTGAGCTTTCAGATGTTATAGTAGATATAGTTGAAACCGGTTCAACGCTTCGTGAAAACGGGCTGGAAGTACTCGAAGAAATCTGTCCGATCTCATCCAGACTTATTGTTAACAGAGTAAGTATGAAGATGCAGAAGGATAGAATCGAAAAGCTCGTAGAGGATATAAAGAAGAACTTATAACTGAAAGGATAAATCATGAATAAATATATTTTAAACGAAGAGAATAAGCAGAATCTTTTAAATAACCTTCTTAAAAGAAGCACTTCTAACTATCCCGAATATGAAAAGAAGGTTGCTTTAATCTGCGAAGATGTTAAGGAAAGAAAAGACGAGGCTCTCTTCGAATACACACTTAAATATGATAAATATGCTTTAAAC
>JAFYHV010000100.1 GCA_017538995.1 Lachnospiraceae bacterium
AGGAACTGAAGTGATTCCGAAGCCCAGTCTGAATAGAAGCACTGTCCGATTAGATAGACACCCGAATAAATGGTTGAATTACAGAGTTCCGCAGATATCTTTAAGAATAGAGCATCTCTCTCACCTTTTTCATACTGTACGGGTGTTTCCGAAGGGAAGTTGATGTATTCTTTTACGTCTACCGTTGCTACGCCGGGCGATTTGAAGAAATTACGCATCAGTGAATATGAACGAAGTTTCTCTCCCGATGTATCAAATAAAAGAATATTGTGATTCTGCAGTTCAGCAGGCTGATAAAGCATGTAATAGAAGAAGCTTTCCTCGTATGTCACAAAATGTAAGATATCAGGATTTACCTTAAGCATGTTAGGAAGTTCCTGAAGCATAATGATTGTGTCCGAGTCGGCATCTTTAAGCGAAACGGTTATCGATACGATTTTATCCGGAGTAACCATTGCGGGGAAAAGTAAAAGTACTTTTTTAAGGAACAAAAGGAAAATATCTTTTGCAAGATACTCTTCCCTGTCGATTCTTACAGTCTTTTTAAGGCGCGCTCTCTCAAAGAGATTATTCACAAGCACACCGTCATCCTCGGCTTCCTTGGCTTCGTTACCAAAGAGCCATGCGCCGTCGTCACGTCTTTTGAGCATATAAAGAGGAACGTTAAACTCTTCGTTCTCTTCGCTTAAGCTTAAAGTCGTGGGAGCATCGGAATCAACCTTGCAGTAGGAAACCTGAGCAAAGGAATCGTTTATATCAAGACCTACTACAAATCTGTCTCTGTTTATTTTTTCAAATACTTCTTTAATGTTTTCCGAAATCATGTTTTTCTCCGGGATTTACATCATTTTAAACAGTTTCTTGGTAAGGAAATCTTTTTCCATGTATGAAATCAGATCTTCTTCAACGGTCGCGTAATCATCGAGATGTTTTGCAATTACGCAGTCATTAAGCGCCGAGAATCTCCAGGGCTTGCCTTCAGTTTCCGACTCGCTTCTGGTAAGAACGGAACTCTGTGTAAGCTGCTCCATGTTCTGATTCTCTTCGGTGATGTAGTACTGAACGGTCTCTCCGCAGAAAAGAATAAAGGACTTTACAAATATACCGCTGTAAAGATGCGTCATCTCTTCTTTTCTGTACTCGGTTGCAACCCCGTCATCATGCTCGATGCAGTAATGAATAACTACATGGCCCTTAGGATTTCCTTTATATTCAACAAACGAATAATCAGAATAACTCTGAAGCTTATTAACGATAGGCAGGAACGCCATAAAGAACGGGAAACATACACGTCTTTCAAGTTCTTCGTTAACAAGCTTTTCGATTATGTCAATATTCCATTTATCTTTGGATGCGAATGAATAGTACTTAAGGATTGCAAGTTTGGTAACTCTGTTAACCGGCTCGTCATCTCTTAAAAGTCTTTCAATGCGGTCAAAGATATAATCGTCAGTGATTGTATCTTTTACGAAGTAATCATAAGCACACTGCGCAAGGAATGCTTTTTCAAGTCCGAGCGTACCCTGCATTTCAACGAATGCGTCTAGATATTTAATCTTATCAGCACAAAACGCATTCGTGAAAAGAAGCTGAATGATTATGTTTTCAATTAAGATATAAGTATCGAGGCCGAAGGATTCGCAGTCTCTGTAAAGGCTCTTTAATTCTTTTACGGATCCTCTGAAATGCTGCTCGAGATAAGCTAAAATATTGCCGTCGTACTTGCCTTCCCTGTAAACATACTGTGCATAGGAAATAAGCTGATCGTTTTCTTCGAAGTCGGTTCTTTCAAGGAGTCTTGATACGAGACGAAGAACACTCTTAATCTCAACATGCTCGGGACCGAAAGTATCGAGTACAGAAAATGCGGTATCATACATACCTCTTGCAATTAAGATCTGTAAGAATGTACCCTTCTCGTCGCCTTCGAAGATTTCGGGCTTAACGTTGTTTAATATATCTTCAAGCTCTGCATAATAATCATTGTCAAAATAGAACTTAAGCAGTCCTTTTACGATGGTCTTTTTATATGAGAATGTGATGACGTCCGAATGAAGGAGGCGCTCGTAATCAAACACATTATCCTCGGTCACAAGGTCGTAAGAATAAGCGCTCTCAACCCTGCACATAATAAGACCGATCTTGTCGGAAACAAGATGTGCAATCTTCTCAAGAAGCATCGGATTGTTAAGGATTGCTTCCGAAACATTTTCTTCCGGTACTACGGTTCTGTTTCCGTGGATATCCTCATAAAAGAGTCGATACTCTCTCGAATAAATCGGACAGTAAACTAATCCGTTTTCGGGAGAGAATCTCTGCTCGCCGATAATCTTGTTGTGTAAAAGAACTACTCTTCTAACACCTTCGGGAACTTTTACTCTTCTTACAAACTGAAGAGTCACACATTCGTTGGCGTTGTTCTCGTTTACAAAATCAGGATTAAGAACTTTAGCGTAAATGTATAATAAATCTTCGTTAATATGCTTTTCTTTTAACTGTTCTTTTGCAAACGCCTCAAGTGTTTCTCTGTATGAAACGGCGATTTCAGGATATTTAGCCTTTCTTGTAAGAACGTTTCTGTAAAGGAATGCTTTCTTTCTGTAATCAAGGTCATTCTGGTATGCAAAATACATCATTACCATCTGAGGCAGATCTTTCTCGTAATTAAGAGGTAGGCTGTCCATAAAGAACTCATAAAGTCTGGTAATTCTGAGTTCAGATTCAACACCAAGCAAATACCAGCCGAAGTATTCTTCTCCGACTTTATTGCCTTTTACGAGGTAGGAAACAATTGTATTTAAGAGTTCTTTGCTCGGCATGTAAGCGTACTGGTATTTTAAGATATCAAACCAGATCTGCTTGAATTCTTTCTGTCTTGATACAAAGAACTGAATTCTCTCGCCTAAGTTTGCACTGATTGCTTTGTGCTTAAGTCCGAAGCGAAGAACGGATTCTTCGTAGTCTTCAAGCTTCATTAAAAGCGAAGGATTTTCATTGAAAATATTAAGACCTTCGATGTATAAAAGAGGCGAATTGTTGCCGCATCTGTACTGCTCCACGAGGAACTCGAGTTTCTTTTCTTTTCTCTGATAAAAATCTTCGGTAAGGTAAATAATCAGCCATGAAAGAACCGAATTACCCATGTCTTTTGAGTAGAATTTCTTAATCTTTCTTAAGGACTTGTTTACGATATCCGCATCCTTCGAAAGAAGGCTTGTGATATAGAAATAATATCCGTATGTTTCGTCGGATAATTTTTCGCTTTCTATGATTGAATCAACGCTTTCAAGAATTCTGAATGCATCTCTTTCTCTTTTACTGATAATGAAAATCTGCGCCTTGAAAAGTGCAGCGATTATCTGGTGCTCGTTGGTACCGTTAATCTTCTCCGCGATTGCAAGGCTCTTTTTAAAGAATTCTTCTTCGGAAATACGGTCAAGCGAGAACTCGATATAAAGTCTCATCAGAGCATCAAGTGACTGCTTGAACATAAAGTTCTCATGCTTTGTAACGTCTTTTCTGTCGTTATCTACAATAACCGTTACCTTGAAAGTTTTCTGAGGTGTTTCGATAATAACTGCGCCGTAATTTCTTCCGGGTTTTAAGAACTCGGGGATAATCTTAACGTCGATGTCTAGTTTGTCGCTTTCGAAATCATCGCCCGAATAATGAGTACAGGGAACAAATACGAAATTACCCTCGGTCTTAATGTCTACATTGACATAGCCCCAGGTGTTCTTTTTAAGAGTAATCTTCTTTGCTGCTTCGCCTATCGGATTGACGA
>JAFYHV010000101.1 GCA_017538995.1 Lachnospiraceae bacterium
TCGGTTAAAGATGCAATTATAAAAAGTGCAAACGCAACCCATTTCCCGAAAGGAATAAAGGAAGCCATTAAGAAAAATATGAAAAATGGAATAATAATAATTCTTAGTACTGTCAGTTTGTTGGGTAAATTCATTTTATTATTTCTCCGAATAAATCGTATTCCGAACAATCGGTTATTTTTACCTTTACGAAGGTTCCGCTTAAATACTCTTCATCGCATTCGATAAAGACGGTTCCGTCAATATCGGGAGCATCGGAATACAGTCTTGCAACATAAAATCCGTCTTCCGAATTGTATCCGTCAATAATCGCGGTAAACTTTTTATTTACAAAAGATAAATTCCTTTTTATCGAAATTTCTCTTTGAATTTCCATTAATTTTTTCTGTCTCTGCTTCTTTATACTCTCCTTAATCTGAGGTTTAAAAGAAGCTGCCAGCGTGCCTTCTTCTTTTGAGTATGTAAATACTCCAAGACGATCAAATTTATTCTTGCTAATAAACTCGCAGAGTTCTTCCGCTTCTTCGTCTGTTTCGGTAGGGAACCCCGTAATAAGCGAAGTTCTTATAGCAATTCCGGGAACTTCTTTTCTTAATCTCTTAATAAGATTAGTGATTTCCTTCTTTGAAGTTCTTCTGCCCATCTTCTGAAGTATCCTGTCGGACGAATGCTGTATTGGCATATCAAGGTATTTGCAGACCTTGGGATTATTCTTTATAAGTTCAATAAGGTCATCGTCAATCTCTTCGGGATAACAGTACATTAATCTTATCCATTCGATGCCTTCTATCTCACTTAATTTGTTTACCAGTTCAACCAGACTCTTTTTACCGTATAAATCAACTCCGTAAACGGTTGTTTCCTGAGCCACGAGAATTAATTCTTTTACGTAATTCTCTGCAAGGAATTCCGCTTCTTTTATGAGCTCATCCATGGGTACGGATCTGTAGGAGCCCCTGATTGAAGGTATTGAGCAGTACGTGCACTTTTTATCGCAGCCTTCTGCAATCTTAAGATAAGAATAATGATACGGAGGATTTAAAAATCTTCTGCCTGATGCAGACTGTTTTAAATTGTTGTCCGGTATATCAAAAATCTTCTCTTTATCCGATACACGTTTAAGGTCGGATAAAATATTGGGTATTGCGGAAATTCCAAGGAAAACATCAATTTCGGGAATAAGTTCCTTTAAATCTTCGTAATATCTCTGGGCAAGGCACCCCGTAACGACGAGATATTTAAGATTGTCTTTTTTGTATTCCGCAAGCTCCAGTATCGTATTGATACTTTCTTCTTTTGCATCTTTTATGAACGCGCAGGTGTTAACGATTGCAATATCTGCTTCTTCGGGTGCGGAAACAATCTCATATTCACTTGAAATATCTGCCAGCATGTGTTCGGAATCAACTAAATTCTTATCACAGCCGAGAGATGCAAAATAAACTTTCATGCTTTCGGACCTTCAAATACAAAAGTTATCATAAAAGAATAAATACCCATCGGAATTCGACGGGTATTTAATACTAACCCACGATCTTAATCTTGGAGTCGTTTAATTCTTTGACTGCGATTGAGAGGGGCTTTGCGTCTTCATTATCTACAAGAGGTTCTGCACCGTCAATTATCTGACGTGCTCTTTTGGATGTAGCCATAACTATTGAATAACGTGAATTAACTATAGGTGAATCACCAGCCTCCACTGCGTCATAGTTAACTACATTCATCAAATCTGTGTAGGACGGATGTAACATTTCTATTCTCCTTTCGATATAACTTCCAGTTCTTTTTTAATTTTATCGATCAAATCCTGCTGTCTCGAGGGCGCATTGTGTGCCGTTGTAATGATGTTATGCAGGCTGTCAACACATTCATCCAGATTGTCGTTAATTACAAGGAAATCATATTTGGGAATCCATTCGGCTTCCTCACTTGCTCTGCCTACTCTTCTGTAGATTTCCTCTTCAGACTCGGTATTTCTGCCTTTAAGTCTGTTGATTAATTCTTCGGCCGAAGGAGGTGTTACGAAAAGTAAAACCGTATTGGGGAATTTCTTCTTAATCTGAAGAGCGCCCTGCACTTCGATTTCAAGAATAACATCTTTTCCTTCTGCAATCTGTTTTTCAACATATTCCTTAGGTGTTCCGTAATAATTGCCACAGTACGAAGCGTATTCCAAGAGGCCGTCCTGAACAATGGTCTGCTCAAACTTTCTGTGATCAACAAAGAAATAATGAACGCCGTCTTCCTCGCCTTCTCTTTTATCTCTTGTGGTCATTGATACGCTTAATGAATAATTATCATATTTTTCCATAAGTTTTCTTACAAGCGTTCCTTTGCCTGCTCCCGAAAACCCGGATATAACTACCAAGATTCCGTTCTTTTTCATAATTAGAACTCCTTATTCGATGTTCTGTATCTGTTCTCTTATCTTTTCTATTTCCGTCTTGATTGTAATCGCAACATTCGAAATCTCAATGTCGGTAGACTTTGAAAGAGTTGTATTTGCTTCACGGTTAAGTTCCTGTGCAAGGAAATCAAGTCTCTTACCTACACAGCCGCCTGTTGTAAGCGCTTCCTTAACAGCTTCGATATGACTCTTAAGTCTAACCATTTCTTCATCTACGCAAACCTTGTCGGAATAAATACATACTTCCGTAAGTATTCTGGATTCGTCAATCTGTTTGTCTTCGAGAACTTCTTTTATCTTGGTTGTAAGTCTGTTCTTGTAGTCTTCTATTGTTTTAGGATATCTCTCTTCGATAAAAGCAACATTCTTGCTCATCGCTTCGAGTTTATCTAAAAGATCAGTTCTTAAGTTTTCGCCCTCTTTGATTCTGGATACAACAAATGCATCACAGGCTTCGATAAGTACGTCTTTTACGAGTTTCCAGATTTCGTCCTCATTGATGTTTTCATCCTCGGAAACAAGTACTTCGGGCATTCTTGCAAGAGTCGAAACTCTTATATCGTCATCAAGTTCAAAATCTTCGGCCATCTTCACAAAATACTTCATGTATTCTGCTGCGATTTCCTGATTGTATTTAATGTTAACGCTTTCTTTTGAGTAATCTTCGTAACTTACGAATACATCAACTTTACCGCGCTGTATGTAATCTTTTAAAACTTCTCTGATATCTGCTTCAAACATGTTAAGCTTTCTGGGAAGCTTGATCGACATGTCTAAATATCTGTGATTTACAGACTTAATTTCCACCGAACATTTTGCTGTGGGTGTTACCTTCTCGCTGCGACCGTAACCGGTCATACTTTTAACCATAATTAACCCGCCTTTTGTTTTTTTGCATACCTAATTATTATACTTCAAGAGTTTACGCTAGTCAATTCATACATAGATATATCGGGCGTTGCAACCATTGAATAATACTTATGATAAATAACCATGCCCTTATCGCCTTCGGCAGGTTTTTTGATATGCTTTTTCCTGGTGTAATCGACTTCGACTTTGGACAGTCCGCTGTGCGACGAATTAATTGATGCAATTGCAGCACAAAGTTCGAAAACTTCATCCGGCATATCCCACTCTGTTGCATCGTTGTCTTTCTCTGATTTTACGATTACATGTGAGCCTGCAATACCTTTTGCGTGGAACCACCAGTCATTACCTGTTGCTATTTTAAACGTTACTTCTTCGTTCTGGATATTGTTCTTTCCGACATAGATATGATAGTTGTTATCGTATATGTAATGCTTGATAACAGACTTCTTTTTCTTATCCTTCGGATTGATATTTTTACGAAGATAACCCTTGTCGAAAAGTTCGCTTCTAATCTGATTCAAATCCGAAGAGTTTTCGGATATTGAAATATATAAAAGCATCTCTTCAAGGTATTTGGTCTCAGCCTGTGTCTGAAGGAGAAGTTCGTTAAGCTTTTCTTCTCTTCTTTTAGCCTTGGAATAATCGTTAAAATACTTGTTTGAGTTTGCAATAATGCTTTTGTTTTCATCAAGCGGAATTACAATATTTTCGTTTGTATAGTAATCCAGTACTTCAGCTTCTTTACCCTGCGATAAATTGTGGCAATACGCCTTAAGAAGTTCGCCGTATTTCTTAAGGGTTTCCTTATTCTCGCATTCCAAGAGTTCCTTATCCCACTCAGCCATCTTGTTCTTATTCTTCTGAATATGAGAATTTAAAACATTGATAATATCGTTACTCTTCTGTAAAATAACGCCCTCATCATGCTTGGCACTGTAAAAATCATTTAAGAATTCGCTGATATAAGCATCCTTATATTCCTTCGAATCAATGCCTTCGCTCATAAAAGATTCATAGAGGAAAGTAGTATAGTCAAAGAGCGAATTTTTCTTTGAATATGCATAAAACGAAGGATTCTCTTCTGCTTCTTTTATGGTTTTTACAAAAGATTCGCAAAGAGTATTTATCTTTTCTGCATCAAGATCGTTTACAGAATAATCGTTTTCAAATCCTGCTCTTTTTATTACTTCTTTGGCAAATGCCTTCGAAACACCTTCAAAGTTTGAATAAAGCAGTGCTGATGTTTTGATTTTTTCGTCATCATTGTTAGAAATAATGCTGTTTAATTCTTTTATGATATCGCAGTCATACGGGTTTATTTTTGTAAGATCCGAAGGGAAGAAATATTCCTTTTTAGGAAGCACTTCTCTTACCGAGCTGGTTAATGCGGATATTCTTTTGATACTGTCTAAAATAATATCCTTATCGTCAGTCAGTATGATATTGCTGTGCTTGCCCATAAGCTCGAAAATAAGCTTCTTAACCGAACGGTCACCCATTTCGTCAAGATGCTCAATTTCAAACGTTATGATACGTTCATTCCCTTTTTGCTTTACGCTTAATATCTTTCCGTTCGCAATGTATTTACGCAAAACCATGCAGAAATTAAGCGCATTCTGAGGCGCCTCACCTTTATCTTTTACGAGATATGTATACGACATCGAGGGATTAGCAGAAACAAAAAGATTGTATGTGTCTTTCTCCTTCTTGATGACCAGAATAATATCATAATTATTCGGCTGAATAACCTTCGATACCCTTCCGTCCGTAAACAGTTCGCTATATTCTTTTGTAATTCTTTTTATACAAAATCCGTCAAATGCCATTTCAATATTCCTTTTTAAACCACGAATACTATAATATCATAAAAAATGTGCCAAAGGTACATCCTTCGGCACATTTAAATCTTATATTTTATCTTTGTTTATCCAATCAGCCAGTCGTACATTTCCTGATACTTGTTGGCGGAAACCTGCCATGAGAAATCAACTGCCATTGCTCTGTCGATCATCTTATTCCATTCACGCTTTCTGTCGTAGTAAATCTTCTCAGCATAACGAATTGTATTAAGCATTTCGTGTGCATTGTAATTTACGAAGCTGAAGCCTGTTCCCTTGGACTCGTACTCGTTGTAAGGCTCTACAGTGTCCTTAAGACCGCCTGTTTCTCTTACAATGGGAATTGTACCGTATCTTAATGCCATAAGCTGGCTTAAGCCGCAGGGCTCAAAGAGTGAAGGCATGAGGAATGCATCACAGGAAGCATAAATCTTATGGCTCATGGACTCTGAATAGTAAATGTTTGCGGAAACCTTGTTGTTGTATTTCCAGTCAAAATGTCTGAACATATTCTCGTACTGCTCTTCGCCAGTACCAAGAACAACAATCTGTACAGCATCCTGGCAAAGCTCATCCATGATGTAAGCAATTAAATCAAAGCCCTTCTGGTCCGTAAGTCTTGAAACGATACCTATCATCATCATTTTATCGTTTTCTTCAAGACCTAAATCATGCTGAAGTTTTCTCTTGTTTTTGATTTTTTCTTTTCTGAAGTTCTGAGCGTTGTATTTGTAATCAATGAACTTATCTACCGAAGGGTCATATTCGGAATAATCGATACCGTTTACGATACCTCTTAAATCGTTCTCTCTTGCTCTTAAAAGACCGTCAAGGCTCTCTCCGTAGAAAGGAGTCATAATTTCCTTGGCGTAGGTCTCAGAAACGGTTGTAATCGCATCTGCGTAAACCAGACCGCCCTTTAAAAGGTTTGCGTTCTTATATGACTCAAGCTTATCCGGTGTAAAGAAGTAATCAGGAAGGCCTGTAATATCTTTTACGGCAGGAACATCCCACTTGCCCTGGAATTTAAGGTTATGAATGGTCATAACAGTCTTGATTCCGTGGAAGAAATCATTGCCCTGGAATCTTTCTTTAAGATAAACAGGAATAAGACCGGTCTGCCAGTCATGACAGTGGATTACGTCAGGTCTGAAATCCAAAAGAGGCATTGCTGCCAGTGCAGCCTTTGAGAAGAATGCAAATTTTTCAATGTCATCATAAACATTTGAGCTGTAAGGATGAAATCCTCCGAACTTGGATTCGTTATCTATAAAATAATATTTTACTCCGTCAACTTCGGCTTCAAGAATTCCGACATATTCGTTTTTCCAATGGAAATCCATGTAAAAACTGGTCTTGTAAACCATCTTGTCTTTTAATTCCTGAGATATACAGGTGTATTTGGGAATCATTACGCGAATATCGAAATAACGCTTATCCACGCATTTGGGAAGAGAACCCACTACATCCGCAAGTCCGCCCGTCTTAATAAACGGAACACCTTCTGATGCAACAAAGAGAATGTTTTTCATTTAACCCTCCGAAACAAAATAAAAAGAAAAAATATAGTTTAATATACCTTCGAAAGCACAATTTATGCCATTAAAAACACAATAATGCCCGATATATGGTATATTATACTATATTTTTATCCGTAAATAAAGAGACAATTAAATGTCAATTGATTTTTTATAATCCAAAGCCTGCTTTTTAATCTCAGATGCATTATCAAGGAATTTATCGGATCCAGATTCATCACCTAACATCCTTGCAATCTCTTTGATTTCACCTTCCTCATCAAGCACCTCAATATAGGTATTGGTTCTTGAATTGTCGGAAACGGTTTTCTTAATCTCAAAGTGAATATCCGCCATCGCAGCAATCTGCTGAAGATGTGTAATGCAGATAATCTGATGATCTTTTGATAAAAGAGCGAGTTTCTTGGCAACTTTCCAGGCTGTAACACCGGAAATACCCGCATCGATTTCATCAAAGATAAGAGTTTCTGTATTATCGTTCTTCGCTCCGACAGTTTTGATTGCAAGCATGATTCTCGAAAGTTCACCGCCTGATGAAACATTTTCAAGAGGCTTTAACGGTTCACCGGGATTGGTTGATATTTCAAAATTAACTTTATCAATTCCGTTTGATGTATAATCATTTGCTTCTGTAATCGCAACATTAAACGAACTCTGATTGAAATTAAGATCCGAAAGACCTTCTGTAATAGCCTTTTCAAATGACTTGGCAGTTTTCTTTCTGACTTCCGTTAAAGCATCTGCAGATTTCTTTAATGCATCTTTTGCTTTCTCATAATCCTTAAGAATACTTTCTCTCTTAATCGCATAATCCTGAAGATTCTCAAGTTCTTTTTCTTTATCGTCCAAATACTCAAGAACATTCTCGATGGTTCTGCCGTATTTTCTTTCAAGCTCGTTGATAAGATTATATCTTTCGCGAAGTCTGTCGAGTTCTTCCTCGTTAGGCGCATAGTCTTCAAGAACTCCAATTGTCTCACGTTCAAAATCCGAAACAAGAGAATAAATATTGTTAAGTTCATCAAACATATCGCCTAAAACAGAATCGTAAGAAGATATCGCAGACATTTCACGAATGGATTTGTTAATCATTTCGCCTGCGCTGCTCTCGTAATCATACATCATGTCTTTTATGAGCGATAAGGTACTCTGAATCTTATACGCGTTCTCAAGAACCTTTAATCTTTCTTCGACTTCAGCTTCTTCGTTAGGCTTTAATGCAGCCGATTTGATTTCGTTTATCTGATACTCAAGTAAAGAAATCTCTCTTTCTCTTCTGACTTCATCTACCTCGGGGCTTTCTGCCAGAGCTTTAAGGCGCAGATATTCCGCATATGTCTTTTTGTATCCCGAAACCGCATCTGCGGAATCCTTCGCAAACGAATCAAGTATTTCAATGTGTTTTCTGGAATTTAAAAGATTCTGATAATCATGCTGTCCGTAGATATCAATGAGCGCAGATGCTATATCTTTTATGACAGAAACGGTAACCGTCTGAGAATTGAGCTTAAATACGCTTCTCTGAGGCGTGATTTTTCTCTGAATTAATACGCAATCGTTTTCCAAAGATATATCATTTTCTATAAGCTTATTCTTAACTTCTTCGGTATCGGCTGTGAAAGTAATCTCCACGAGAGCATATTCCTCACCCGTTCTGATACAGTCCTTATCAGCCTTTGCACCCAGAGCGATAGCCAGTGATCCTAAAACAATCGATTTGCCGGCACCGGTTTCGCCCGTAAGAATATTGAGCCCTTTTGAAAAATCAATATCGATTTCATCGATAAGAGCAAAATTTTTAACGTGTAAATTTAAAAGCATTTGACCCCCTTATAAAACTAGTTTTCTTTAAGTTTCCTGTTAAGGGTTTCAAGGAAATTAACATTATTCATCTGAATGAAACTGACATGACCTGCGTTCTTCGAAATAACAATCTCGTCCTTATACTGCAAATCGATATGTTCAAAACCGTCAAAATGCGCAAGAACTATCTGGCCCGTTTCTTCATCATGAGGTTCGCCGATTGTAATCTTTACTGTATCTTCAGCCTTAAATAAAATGCTTCTGTTCATAAAAGAATGGGCGGAAATCGGCGTAACAAGAATCATATCCGCACTGGGCTCCACAATAGGACCTCCTGCGGAAAGATTGTATCCCGTGGAACCTGTAGGCGTGGAAATAATCACACCGTCAGCTCCGTAAGATTTAAGGAACATTCCGTTAACCGAAATGTCAAAATTCAGAATCTGAAGCATTCCCCCTCGGTTTATACACACATCATTTAATGCTTCGGACTCAAAAATCAATTCATTATTTCTGTAAACACGTCCGTGTAAGAGCATTCTGTCTTCTAAAAGATACTCTTTTCTGATAAGACGTCCCAGTGTCTCTTCCAGGCCTTCAACTCCGGTCTGTGCCAGGAACCCTAAGTGTCCCAAATTTATACCCAGAATCGGAAGATTGAATTTCGAGCACTTCTTTGCAACACGCATAAGGGTACCGTCGCCTCCTAAAACAAGCACGACATCACACCCTTCGGCATCATTTACCGAAAGATTCGTCTCTCTGGAAACCTGAACAGGCTTTGCATACTCCACATTTTTCTCATCAAAAAATTCGCAGATTTTCTTGCAAACCTTCAGTTCCTTGTCCTTATACGGATTTACGCAGATTAAAACTTTCATTCATCCCTCCGTTGTATGCCTGGGGCGGTGATCGCATATACACCGCGGGCACGCTCCCGCTAAGGCATCGCACGTAGCAGTCACTAAACTCGCTTACGCACAAGTGCTTAGCTCGTTAAGTGATGACGGCGCTGCATTACCCGCTTGTGCATACGCGACACCGCCCCACTAATCTACACACTGTGTTCTGTATGAGATTTATTTACAATATCATCTATCAACGAAGAAAAACCATCTAAACCACCACAGTATTCATAATCTTTAAAAATTAAGGCTTTATCTTCATCAATTATTTTATCGTCAACTTTTTTAATTAACAAAAGGTATTCGATATTCCCTTCAGGCCCTTTGATAGGCGAATAATCAAGTCCTTTAATGCTGAAGCCAATCTTAAGGCAGAAGTCTATAACTTTTTCGATTACTTCTTTATGTACTTCGGGATCGCGGACAACGCCTTTTTTGCCGACTTTTTCTTTGGTGGTTTCA
>JAFYHV010000015.1 GCA_017538995.1 Lachnospiraceae bacterium
ATTTTCCGTCCTTTTATATTTTTAATAAACCTGTCTTAAATCGTCATCATCACAGATTACATCAAGATATTCTGAGAAATCATGGAACTTGCCTTTTGAATCTCCGATATCGTTTGATTTTTTTACGAGCCATATTGTAAAAAGTGCTGCTACCGATATTCCGAAAGCCAGGCCGGCAATAACGCCGTAAACATATACTAATGCTATCATATTATCTGTCCTGCCTTTCTTTTGCAAATTTATTTATCTTATTTGCCGTTGTAAGACTCAGGCTCTTTTTCAATGCCTGAATTCTATTTTTTGCACCGTTGGCAATAAGGAAAATACCTATCGGAAGTCCAACTGTATAAGCCCATGTAATCTTTTCGTCAAATCCTACATCGACGAAGAAGAAATACGAAAGCGCTGTGCAGGCAACAATACCGAGTGCACATAAAAGCAACGCTACAACCGCAAAGATTGCATATGCCTTGAATTTTACGTAAGGCACAGCACCGACCATCTTTCCGGTCTGACCGTTAACCAGGATAGTGAACGGTTTATCGTCGTATGTAAATGATAAAAACCATGCGGGAAGCAAAGCATAATCAGTTTTCCAGACATTAAAATCCGGATCCTGTTTAACAAGTTTTGCGCCCTTGTGTTTTATTTCCATCTGAGCCTGTTCATTAAAGAGTTCGCCTGCTCTTAAAACAGCATTACCTGTAATGTCAGCAACTCCGACATCAAATCTGTCCGAATAATAACCTGAAAGATACGCCATGTCGAACGCTTCAAGCTGTCTCATATCATAAGGTTCAAGTCTGGCGGATGAATCATCGTTTAAATTAAGTGATGCATCGAGAGTAAGCTGTTTGAAGACGGTTTTTGCTTCAAAATACTCATATCTTGTTACAGAGGATTTGCCCTGTTTCTTACTGTATTTATAAAACTGTCTGTCGCTGTACTGCATGTCAAACAGCCAGAAAGGAACATAAATACCTCTGATTTTTTCAACTTCAAAATTCTTAATACCCTTGGGTACGAAAAATCCCTTATTTAAGTGCATACGGATTGTCTTTTCCGCAGCATCCCTTGTAACCTTAAACGGAATTATATAATCAGGCTTAAGATATTCGTCCACTCTGTCCGAAACAACAGTTGCCTGTCCGCAGTAAGCACAGAAGGTGGAAGTTTCAACACCGTTTACAGCAAGTTCTGCTCCGCAGGCTGTACAACGCATAATCTGCATCTGTACGGATGCATGCATTCGTAATTCTTCCTTTGCCTTCTCTTCATTCTTCTTTTTAAGAATTGTATTCCAGTCTCCTACTTCGTCAGAGGCAAAACCTGAAGAGTTTTTAAGCGTAAAAATCGTAGAACCTTTTACAATTCTGTTTTCACTGTTTGATGGAGCGGTTTCTGCAGGCTTTTCAGTAATATTATCTATTTCGGCTTCTTTAGCTTTTTCAATCTCATTTAATTCTTCTATGGTATATGAACTGCCACAGAAGGAACAAACCATTTTATTAAGCTCGGCCGAATATTCAAGCACACCGCCGCAATTCGCGCATCTTAAGACCATTTTTTACTCCGTATAAAAAGATTTATTTTATAACGCCTGCTTTTGAAAGAATGCCAATAATTACAAATCCGAGAGCACCAAGAAATGCAATTGCATTAAGAACCATACCGATAATTCCAAGTATTGTCTGTACTCCGCCGAGTTTGATGCCGTTGATACCTTTAACAAAACCTACAACGGGGAATATTACAAAAATACCGCCGAATAAATAAACCGGTAAGAATACCATTACGCAGTTAACAACATTGAAAATAACACCGATAACCAAAGACCATAAGCCTTCCTTATCTCCATTTCCTCTTTTACCCATTTTTTGATTCTCCTTTTAATTTTAATAGGGTTTACGTTACTGATAAATGTTCATTGCAAAACAATAAAGCATTTTATTTTGTTTATTTAGCAAAAAAGCATCGAACCGTCCGAAGGCGATCCGATGCTTTTATACTCATTTATTAAGCGTTAACAATCTGTCCGAAGTCAGCCTTAAGAGACGCACCGCCGATGAGGCCGCCGTCAATGTTGGGCTTGGAAAGAAGTTCTGCTGCATTGGAAGCGTTCATAGATCCGCCGTACTGAATACGTACTGCATCAGCTGTTGCCTGATCATACATCTCAGCGATAAGCTCTCTGATACCCTTGCAAACTTCTTCTGCCTGGTCTGAAGTAGCTGTCTTGCCTGTACCGATAGCCCAGATAGGCTCGTAAGCGATAACCATTGTCTTAACCTGGTCAGCACTAACACCAGCAAGATCTGACTTAATCTGAAGTCTGATCCAGTCCATAGTAACGTTCATTTCTCTCTGTTCAAGAGATTCACCACAGCAAAGAATAGGAGTAATACCTGCTTCGAATGCCTTTAATACTTTCTTGTTAAGGAAAGCATCGTCTTCCTTGAAGTATTCTCTTCTCTCTGAATGTCCGATAATAACGAATTCAACACCTGCATCTTTAAGCATGGGAGCTGAAATCTCGCCTGTGTAAGCACCCTTGTCTTCAATGTAGAAGTTCTCAGCGCCAACTTTTACGTTTGTACCCTTAACAGCTTCTGCTACGGGAACAATATCAATTGCAGGTACGCAGTAAACTACGTCAACTGCATCATTCTTTACAAGATCTTTTAATTCTGCACAAAGTGCAACAGCTTCGCTGGGAGTCTTGTTCATCTTCCAGTTGCCGGCAATAATTCTTCTTCTTGCCATTTTTGTATCTCCTTATTTCTTTGAGCATAAAGCTCTTTTTTTCATTATTCGGGACCGACTTTCTTTCTTAATTTGAGAGCTATGAAAAACAGTACCAGTCCGATACCGCCGCAGATACCTACTATAAGAGCACCTATCTTAACCATCTGCGTACCCATTTTATGATAATAAGCGATGAAAAGTTCCGGAACTCTGATATTGTTTACATTCCTGGGCTCGTTGATTGCATAATATACATCAACACTGTCTCCGACTTTAAACTCATCGGCATAAACCTGGAGCTCTGCAGTCAGTTCATTACCCTCTGCCACATACGAAACTTCGGTTGATGTAGCCGTAATCGAAGTAATTGTCCCTTCGACCTTTTCTCTTGTATTGGCAGAACTTTCGATATCAATGTTTACATTGTCTTCAGCGACTAAGTTCTGAACTCCGATTTTTAAAATTGAAAATCCGAATAATAATGCTATCAGTAGTAAGACGATGCTTACTACTGATACGGCACTACTTATCTTTTTGAGTTTAGCGTTACTCATAATTAATCCTTATTTGTCGTCTGCTGCATATACGCCGGGAAGTTCCTTGCCTTCAAGGAATTCGAGGGATGCACCGCCACCTGTGGAGATGTGGCTCATCTTGTCAGCAAAACCAAGCTGGTTGCAAGCTGCTGCGGAATCACCGCCACCGATGATTGTGGTAGCGTCTGTTTCAGCAAGTGCCTTAGCTACAGCGATAGTACCCTTTGCAAGAGTAGGGTTCTCAAATACGCCCATAGGTCCGTTCCAAACAACGGTCTTAGCGTTCTTAACTGCGTCTGCGTAAAGCTCTGCAGTCTTAGGTCCGATATCAAGACCTTCCTTGTCAGCGGGAATCTTGTCAGCATCTACTACTGATACTTCGATTTCAGCGTCGATAGGATCAGGGAAGCCTGCTGCGATTGTTGTATCGATGGGAAGTAAGAGCTGCTTGCCTAATGAATCAGCCTTAGCCATCATTTCCTTGCAGTAATCAAGCTTTTCATCATCAACAAGTGAGTTACCGATTTCATAACCTTTAGCCTTTAAGAATGTGAATGCCATACCACCACCGATGATAAGTGTATCGCACTTCTCAAGAAGGTTATTGATTACGTTAAGCTTGTCAGCAACCTTAGCACCGCCAAGGATAGCTACGAAAGGTCTAACAGGATTCTCAACTGCATTGCCGAGGAAGTCGATTTCCTTCTGCATTAAGTATCCAACTGCGTTTACGCCGCCCTTTTCTGTGATGTACTTTGTAACAACTGCTACAGAAGCATGTGCTCTGTGAGCTGAACCGAAAGCGTCACATACATAGTCATCAGCAAGATCAGCAAGCTCTTTTGCAAAAGCTTCGCCTGCATCCTGAGGCTTTGTCTCTTCTTTGCCACG